>CAZPIR010000005.1:0-6315 GCA_964586085.1 uncultured Anaerolineaceae bacterium
GCCAAACGCGTTCAATTACTCGAAAAAGAAGCCGATGAGATTCGCCGCATTTTGATTGACGAACTCAATCGCGCGTTCATCACGCCGATTGACCGCGAAGACTTGTTCGCGCTCTCACGCACGATTGACGACGTGCTCGATTACGGCTACACTACGCTCGACGAACTCGTGACCTTTGGCGTTGGCTCGAACTTACACCTGCAACGAATGGCGTCCATTCTCCGCGAAGCCGCCGAAGAACTGCACCTCGCCGTCGGACAAATCAAGGCGCATCCCAATGTCGCGCTGACCCATGCCACGCGCGCCAAGTCGCTCGAAAACCGCGCGGAGAGCGTGTACCGCATCGCCGTCGCCGAATTGTTCCAGGGACCCAAAACAGTGGACGACCTGGTGCAAATTCTCAAGATGCGCGAAATTTACCGGCACTTGTCGAACGCCGCAGATCGCGGGGATGAAGCGGCAAATATTATCGGGGACATTGTAGTAAAAATGACGTAATGCGAACGGGCGCACCTCGCGCCCGTTTCTTTTTGGCGTTTGGACAACCGCACTTGATAGAGTATAATGCCGCTCGTGGATTCTAATGGGAGTTGATTTGCGTGAATGAAGGTTCAACCAGTTCGGAACAGCCCAGCTTTCACTCGCCAATGCCGCCGGCATCAACCGCGCCGGGTATTGGCAACATCATTCGCAATTATCTCTGGCTAACAAAACCGATTGTCATTGTCTTGTTACTCAGCACCACCCTGGGTGCGATGCTCATGGCTCAGCGCGGCTTGCCGTCACTGATGCTGATTTTTTTTGCGATGCTCGGCGGCGCGCTTACCGCGGGCGGCGCGAGCGCGATCAATTCGTACGCTGACCGCGACATTGACCCGTTGATGGGGCGCACATCGCGACGACCGATTCCGACCGGCGCGATCTCCGCCGAACATGCCTTGATCTTTGGGTTGGTGTTGAGCGTGAGTGGCGTGTTGATTTTTGGATTTTTCGTCAATTGGCTCAGCGCGGCGCTCAGTTCGATTGGCTTGTTTTACTATGTCGTGATTTACACACTGTGGCTCAAACGCACGACCCCGCAAAACATTGTCATTGGCGGCGCGGCAGGCGCCATTCCGCCACTCGTAGGCTGGGCGGCAGTTACGAATGAAATCAGTTTGCTCGCGCTGTTTTTATTTTTGATCGTGTTTCATTGGACACCACCACACACCTGGGCGTTGATGCTGATGGTCACGAAAGATTATCAACGCGCCGGCGTGCCGATGATGCCGGTCGCACACGGCGAAGACTCGACGCGTTTGCAAATCGTGTTGTACACAATCAGTTTGCTCGTCGTCACAATTCTACCGTTCGCGTTTCAATTGCTCGGCTTGGGTTACTTGATCGCCGTGACCCTGCTCGGTGCGTGGCTGTTGTATCTCTCGATCAAACTTTGGCGCGACCGGTCAAAGGCAACCGCGCGATTACTTTATCGCCATTCAAATTATTATCTCGCGCTCGTTTTTCTTGTGGCGGTGTTGGCTAGTATTTTCGGCTGGTAATGCCAAGGGCGACCTGAGTCAGGTCGCCCTTGATTTTTAGAATTGGAATCCATCACGGAATGGCACTACACGCATCTGGTAATCCTCGGCAAACGTTTTGAGCTTGCCCTCCATATCGCTCCACGTTTCGCTTGCCAACGCACGCTCCATCACCTCGTGGTCGGCGACGAACGAAAGCAAACGCATCGGATAATTCCCGTACGCCGTATGCCACACGCCCACGCGCATCAAGCCAATGTTTTGCAACATGGGCATGAACACATTGACCATGAACCGCATGTAATCTTCTTGCATCAAAGGAATGATGTTGTACGTCAATAACAGAGTCGAACGCTTCATCGTACCATCCTCGCCAAAATATCGTCCGCATTATAACGCGCTCGCGCATCTAGGGCAAACGGCATCTTTGCATCGTCACCCCAACAAATTTGTCAGAAACCGCATCCGCTTGACACGCACCGGCGGTTCAACATAGGGCGTGAGCAATCCACGCATCGCGTGCTCGACCTGAGCCATCGCGGCGTCCACCGCTTGATGATGCCCCAACCCGGCGGTATGAATTGTGATTGGTCGCCCGATGGTGATGGTGATGGACTTGCCCAGATACAATTCTTGGACCCCACTCAACGCAATCGGCAAAACCACCAAACACTCGCGCACAAGCAAATGTCCCACTCCACGTTGCAAGGGAAGCAGTTCACCTTCGCGCGAACCAAGCGTGCCTTCCGGGAAAATGCCCAAGCGCGCGCCGCTCTGCAGAACGGCGGACGATTTGCGAATCAGGTCTTTGCCTATCCACAGCGCGCCGCGTTCAAACGGAATCATCATGTCAAGGTGACGCACGAGCCATGCTTTCCAGCCACGATTAAGCGCCTGTTGCGCGCCAATGAAATAGAGGCGCGGTTGCGCGGGTAAAGCGAGCATCACCAGAAACGGGTCAATCCAGCTCAGATGATTGGCAACGACAATCATCTGACCGGGCAGGTCAGACACCTGACCAACAATGCGCACGCGAAACAAGAGCCGCGCAAACAATCGAAAAAGTAGCCGCGCTAGACAATACCAACCTGGTGGACGCGCACAAGGTTTATAGATTGATTCCATCGCCATAACAAAACAGCCCGTCCTGATTCCGCGCTAGAAAATCAGATTGCGGGCTGTCCCTCGTAAAGGTAGATGCCTCGTTTGAAACCTGGACGACCTACTCGCCGCCGTGATATTTGAAAGAGAGTTTTAGTTTGGCGCGATAGGTTACCGGCTTGCCATCTTCGATTTGCATGTCGAGTTGCACGACTTCGGCAATTCGCAGGTCGCGCAACGATTTGGACGCCATTTTAATCGCATTCGACGCCGCTTTTTCCCAGGACTCGGTGCTCGTACCAATCAACTCGATGACTTTGTAAACACTGTCTGGCATTGGCTCCTCTCTTTCGCCCGCAGGGCTTGATTCGCGCTAATTTTTTTCGCGCACAACTCGCCGCACAATTATCTGCATTCTATCAGGATTCGGATAAACTGGCAATGGGCTAACAAAAAACCTTGCGAAGATTTTGAATCTTCGCAAGGTTTTGATTCAATCGCCTAGACGCGACGACCACCTTGCAGTTCATCTTGCAGTTTTTTCAGTTCGTCCATCTTGCCTTGTGCCGCGAGGCGGGCTTGTTCGGGCCACGTCGTGGGATCGCCGGGCAATTTGGCGTTGCTGAGAATCTCGGAGAGTTTAGCAACGTTGGTGCTGGCAAGTTGCGCGAACGTGTTGATGCCGGCTTTATTGAACGCTTTGGCAATCGCCGGACCAATCCCTTCGATCAGATCGAGATCGTCTTTGGCGGGCGCGCCATCGAGCGCATCCTTCAAACCCTTGAGCACACGCGCCTTGACGAGACGACGTTCGGGTTTGGCTTTGAACACCGTCGGTTGCTTGGTGAATGGATTGAGACCTTCGTGTTCTGGCACGGCAGGTTTGATGACGACATTCAATTTCAGCAAGCCGGGAAGCACAACTTCGCCGGGACCGCCCTTGCCGAGTTCGCCCGTCACGACTTCGTTCATCGCATCGAGCACCGCTTTGACATCCTTTTTCGCGATGCTGGTTTTGTCCGCAATCGCGCCCACAAATTCGGTCTTGCTCATTCGTTCAGCCATTTTGTTCCTCCTCATTGGATTGGCTTGCAATCAGTGGCTATTCAAAAAAAACTTGATTTGCCGATGTTTTTGATAACCACAGTATAAAACATTCTCCTAAATTGTCAACCGTTTTTTCGCTCTTGTGCCACCCAATTTGCAAGAAATACGAAAAAAATAGTGTTTTCTGTAAAGCTAGTGCTTAACATAATCAACAAATGGGCTTGACACATCTGTTCGAGTGTGGTAAAAATTATCTATGCGAAGCGAACAACTCCCGCTCTTTCCACCACCCGGTGCCAAGCCAAAACGGCTCGAAGAAACGCACGAACCTACGCCGGTCGCCACCAACGTCCCGCTCACGACGACTTCATCACTCACCGCGGCGATTGGCGCGTACCACGAGCAAATGTTACGGCAAGGTTTGTCCAAGTACACGATTCAAGCATTCGGCGGCGATCTCAACCTGTTCCGCAAGTACGTCGGCGCGAATCTCGCGCTCAACGAGATCAACACCGAAACGCTCAATCGGTATCTCAGTTGGTTGCGCAACGAACGCGGCGTGCCGTGCAGTCCTAAATCGTACCAGCGACGATTGACCACCTTGAAAGTTTTTTTTGCGTGGCTCAAGCAAACGCAAATGATTGCCGAAGACCCCGCCGCGCCGATTGCACATCAACCGGTCACGCCTCCTCTGCCCGAAGTGTTGTATGCCGACCAAGTGACTAGACTGCTCGACGCCGCGCGCGCGTTTCGCGACGCCGAAAAAAGTGATGCGCGCCCGTACGTGCTTGTCACGCTCTTACTGACAACCGGCATCAAGAAAAGTGAAACGCTCGCTTTGCGTTTGAGCGACCTGGATTTTTCGAACGCGCAACAACCGGTCTTGTTCATTCGGTACGACGAAGTGAAAAAACGTTTCAAGGAACGCAAGCTCAAACTGCCACTCGATTTCGCCGATTCGCTCGCGCGTTACCGCGAACAGTACACACTAAAAGAACACCTCTTTGAATGTTCCGCCCGCAACCTCGAGTACGTCCTCGCTGATGTGGCAAAAGCATCCGGACTGGGCGACACCGTCTCGTTCGAAAGCATGCGCTGGACGTGCGCGCTCCGCGATTTTGAAAGCGGCATGAACGACGATCTCATTCGCCAAAAACTTGGGTTGACGAAAATCACGTGGGAAGACGCGGGCGAACGCTTGAAACGTCTCGCGGCAAAACCGTTGTGACGCACTTGCTTGCCGACCAGAGCAAAGGAAAACTATGGCTCAAGAATCCATTGACTCGTCGCAAGTTCGTTTGTTCACCGGCAGTTCCAATCCGCAACTTGCCTCTGCCATTGCCGGTAACCTAGGCATTCCACTCGATCAAACCGAAATCAAACGATTCAGCAACGACGATCTATACATCCAACTCGGTGCGAGCGTGCGCTCGCGCATCGTCTACATTATTCAATCGCTTTCGCCGCCGGTCAATGATTCTTTGATGGAATTGCTGATGATGCTGGACATTGCACGCGCCGCCGCCGCAAAAGAAGTCCACGCGATCATTCCGTATTTTTCGTTTGCGCGCTCCGACAAAAAAGATGCGCCGCGCATTTGCATCACCGCGCGCCTCGTCGCCGATTTGATTCAAACGGCTGGCGCAACACACGTGATGACAATGACACTGCACTCACCACAGGTTCACGGATTTTTTAGCATCCCCGCTGACCCGTTAACCTGTCGTCCGGTTTTCAAACATTACTTTGCCTCACGCGATTTGACGAACACGGTCGTCGTCGCGCCGGATATGGGACAAGCCAAATCCGCCGCGCGTTTCGCCAAAGACCTGGGCTTGCCCATTGCCGCCGGCAACAAGGAACGCCTCTCCGACACGAGCGTGCGCATCACCGGCATTGTCGGCGACCAGATCAAGGGATGCCAACGCGCATTGATCTATGACGACGAAATCGCCACGGGCGGTTCGATTCTCGAAATGAGCCGGATTCTGATCGAGCGCGGCATTCAGGAAATCTGGGTCGCGTGCACACACGGCGTGTTTGTGCATCAAGCCATCGAACGATTTGCCGCCGTACCGCAAATCACCGAAATCGTTACGACCGACACCGTTCACATTCCGCCGGAAAAAAGAATCGCCAAACTGCGGGTGATTTCAGCCGCGCCGGTTTTTGGCGAAGCCATTCGTCGCAATTATGCGCGCCAATCCATCGGCGATTTGTTCACCTTCGGCGAAGAAAACTGCTAACCATGCCTAATCCAAAATGCGAGACGATTCTCCACACGCGCCCTGACCCGCTCGCTATTCTAAAAACAACCGCGTACGTGGTCGAACACGCGCGCTTTGTGCAAATCAATCATGATGCGATTGCCCGCGCCGCCGATGCGCTCGCGCAAAAACAGGTTGACCCGCCCGCGTGGAATTACGATTGGCATTTTCACAACGGCACGCCGCGCACGGTCAATTATTTATTTTTGCTCGACACATTAAATTTTTGTTTCTGGGGCAAACCCAAATGGCGCATTGACTATCGCGGTCAGTCACTCGATGGGTACTGGGCGCTCGCCGCGTCACTCCAACGCGCGATTGAAAAGCGCGACGAAATCGCCGATGCCCCAGGCTGTCCCGTGCCCGAGCGTATTCTGCGC
>CAZPIR010000005.1:6325-7734 GCA_964586085.1 uncultured Anaerolineaceae bacterium
GCCGATGCCAAATTTCTCGCGCACATTTCGCCGCAAGACCTCGCCGACATTTTACACGGCGAAGGTGAGCTTACCCTGTTCGCCGAACGCTGGCGCAACGTGCGCGAACTCGGCGTCGTGCTCGAAAATCTCTGGGAAGGCGAAGCCGCGCGTTTAGTCGAGTGCGCCGGACAAAATGCAGGACGGCTCGCGCAAATCATCGCCGAAAATTTCGCGTCGTTCAACGACATTGCCGTGTACGATTATCACGAAGTGCGTTTCTTTAAGCGCGCGCAAATTCTCGTTGCCGATTTGTGGGGCTCGTTCAAGGGACAAGACTGGGGCGAATTCGATAACATCGAAGTGCTCACCGCGTTCGCCGATTACAAACTGCCGCAGATTTTGCGCGCCTGGAACATTCTCGAGTATGCGCCCGCTCTCGCCGAACAAGTAGACGCGCAAATCGAACTCGGCGCCGGCAATCCCGCAGAAATCGAAATTCGCGCCGCGATGATTTGGGCGGTTGAATTTTTACGCGAGCAACTCGCGCAACGCGGTCGCATTCTGCAAAGCACACAAGTGGATTGGATTCTGTGGGACGCGAGCCAATCGCTTGAAGGGATGAAACCGTACCATCGCGTTCGGACGATCTATTATTGAAACCGAAATTTCCTATTCGATAAACAACCATGACACTTGAATTCACAATTACCCATCGCTCTACCACCACCCGCGCGCGAGCCGGCATCATTCACACCGCGCACGGCGACATAGAGACGCCAAACTTTATGGCAGTCGCCACCCAGGCATCCGTCAAGGCACTCACACCGGACGACCTAGATAGAATCGGCTTGCAACTTTTGATCGCGAACACGTACCACCTTGCCTTGCGTCCCGGCGCAGACAAGGTCGCGCAACTCGGCGGCTTGCACCAATTGATGGACTGGCACAAACCATTGATGACCGACAGTGGTGGATTTCAGGTCTTTTCACTCGGCGCGGCGATTCGTGATGGCGTGGGCAAGATTGCGGATATTTTTCCGGCAGAAGCGGTAAGCAAGAAAACCAGGAAACGTGGAGACAAGGCACAACCGCCGAAAAAAAAGGACGTGCCGTTTTCCAAAATTGACGACGATGGCGTGACCTTTCGCTCGCACCTCGACGGCACGATGATGCGGCTCGACCCGGAACGTTCACTACAAATTCAACATCAACTCGGCGCGGATTTTGTCATCGCGTTCGACGAGTGCACCTCGCCGCTCGATTCGCACGACTACACTCAGGTTGCCCTTGGGCGCACGCATCGCTGGGCAGAACGTTCGCTCGCACAGCATCACCAAACGCGACGCGAGTATCAATCGCTGTTCGGCATCGTGCAAGGTGGCGCGTATCGTGATTTGCGCGAAGAGAGCGCGCGCGTGATTGGCGGC
>CAZPIR010000005.1:7744-12191 GCA_964586085.1 uncultured Anaerolineaceae bacterium
TGCCAAGCCGCGTCACTTGCTCGGCATTGGCGAAATACAAGACATTCTCGAAGGTGTTGCGCGCGGGATTGACCTGTTCGATTGCGCTTCGCCAACGCGTTGGGCGCGCAATGGCGCGTTGATCGTCTCGCGTGAGATCGCGACGAACCCGGAACAACGCATCACCATTTCGAACGCCAAGTACGCGATGGACACCTCGCCGATTGACCCGACGTGCGATTGTTATGCGTGTCAGCATTTTACGCGCGCGTACCTGCATCACTTGCATCGCGCAAAAGAGTTGACGTACTATCGCCTCGCCTCGATTCACAATTTGCGGATGATGATGCGTTTCATGCGCGAGGTGCGCGCGGCGGTTCGCGCCGGGACATTCGACGAATTTCGTAATCGCATGGTATAATCGGACTGCGGAGGTGTGAGGCGGCACAAGCCATGAAAAGAATATTTACGCCCGAAGAATATCTGGCGATGGAAGAACAGGCACCCTACAAGAGCGAATTTTTCCAGGGCGAAATTTTTGCCATGTCCGGTGGTTCGGCAAATCACAGTACGATTATCAGCAATTGCATTATCTCGTTGGGCAACGCACTCAAAGGCAAACCGTGTCGCGTCTTTGAAAGTAACATGCGCTTGCTCGTCAAACATAATGGATTGTACACCTACCCTGATGCAACCGTCGTTTGCGGCCAAGTCGAATTTGCGATGGGGCGGAATGACACGATTACCAACCCAACCTTGATTGTCGAAGTGTTATCGCCTACCACGCACGCCTACGACCGCATAAAAATATTCGCGCTTTACAAAGCGCTCGAATCATTGCACGAATATCTACTCGTAGACTCGGAACAAGTTCACGCCACGCTCTTGCGTTTGTCCAACAACCAATGGGTCATCGAAATGTACGACGAGCTTGACGCTGTGTTTCGTCTCGAATCCATCGCAAGCGATGTGGCGTTGCGCGACCTCTACGACAAAATCGAATTTGAAAACAAGACCTGACAAAAATTCGTCAGGTCTTGTTTACTTGCGGTAACAAAATTTTCAACCCCTGTACCAACTCGTTCACATCCTCGCGCGTGTTATACCCCTGAATCGAAACGCGCACGAATTGTTTTTTGTCCCACGTCACGATGGGCACTTCAACTCGGAACTCATCGTACAATCTTCGTTTGAGTGCATCGGCATCACACGCCGGCAAAGGGCACGATGCCAACTGCGCAAACCATTCGCGCGAGTCGGGACAAATCGGCGGCAAGCCGGTGAACGCGGCGATTTGCTCGCGCCCGTACCGCAAAAGTTCGTGACATTCATCGCGCACGCGTTCCCAGTTGTGCTCGCGAAAAAATTTGATCGCCGCACCGATGCTGAGGTACGCGGCAATGTCGCGCGTGCCCGTCCATTCTTGCTCATCCACAAAACGCGACATGCTCGGTCGTTCGGAATGCCAACCCCAACTGACGACGAGTGGCTCGACGAGCGACTGCATCTCGCGGCGCGCGTACAAAAACGCGCACCCTTTGGGCGCCATCAACCACTTGTGCGCATTCGACGTGTAAAAATCTGCGCCCAGGTTTTTGAGATCGAGTGGGATTTGTCCGAGCGCGTGCGCCCCATCCACAATCGTGATGATGCCGCGTTCGCGCGCGCGTCGGCAAATTTCTGCGACCGGCAAAATCAACGCCGTCGGCGAGGTGATGTGGCTGAGAAAAATAATTTTTGTGCGCGGTGTCACCGCCGACCAGAATCGTTCGACAAAATCGGCGGGTGTGGTGACCGGCAGAGGGATCGGCACATGCGTGTACGTTGCCTCATTTTTCGCGCACAAGAATTGCCACGTGCGGTCCATCGCACCGTACTCGTGGTCGGTCGTGAGGATTTCGTCGCCAGGTTGTAAACGCAGACTGCGCGCGACGATGTTGATCGCCGTCGTCGCATTCGGCGCGAACACAATTTCGTCCGCGTCCACCTTAACAAACTCGGCGAGCACTGTGCGCGCCTCGCGCATCAAGCCATCGAAACGCCGACCCAGGAATTCGACCGGCTGGCGTTCGAGTTCGATCTGCCAGCGTTGATAGTCCTCGAACACCGGACGCGGACACGCGCCGAACGAACCATGATTGAGAAACACCACGTCGTCGCGGAGCAAAAATAATTCGCGCAATGAATTCATTTCGTTTCTACCACTTGACCGGACGTGTGCTGATTACCGCGCACAGCCGAAGTCAACGCGCCGAGTACGCCGACACCCGTCGCCATCGTCAGACCCGCACTAATCGCATCAATCGTCAATCGCGCATCGCCGCCTTGAATCGTCGAAAAAATCGCGCCCGCGATGCCGACACCTAACGCCATGCCGGCACTCCGTGCAGTCGCCATCACGCCGGACGCGACGCCCTGCCGATGACGTGGCGCAGACCCCATCAACGCACTACTGTTCGGCGAAGTAAACATGCCCGTGCCCAACCCGAACAATGCTAAACCCAACGCAATGTCAAACCCCGATGAAGCCGCGTTCAAACGCGACAACAGGAACGCGCCGCACGCGAGAATCAACATGCCGAGTGTGCCAAGCGTGCGTGAGCCAATGCGATCCGACAACGTGCCACTGAGCGGCGCGGCAATCGCCATCACAACCGGTTGCGCCGCGAGCAAAAGACCGGCATACGCCGGATCAAACCCGCGTCCTTGAATCAAATAGAATGGCATCAAAAACAAAACGCTGTTGACGCAAATGTAATTGAGCACGGCGCTCGCAACTGCCGCCGAAAATAATCGCGTGCGAAACAAACTCAGGTCGAGCATCGGGCTGGGAACGCGTTGTTCCACCAAAACAAATCCCAGCATCAAGCCAATGCCCAAGGTGAGTAGAATCCAAATTGCCGGCGCGTCCCAGCCCCAGGCATGTCCTTGATTCAAGCCAAACAAAAAAGTGACGAGCGCGCACAAGAACATGCCCGCGCCGATCAAATCAAAACGTTCGTGCCGATCTTCCGGCGTATCGCGTGGAATATACTTTTGGCTGAGATAAATCGCGACGAGACCCACCGGCACGTTGATAAAAAATGCCGCGCGCCAAGTGAACTGACTCGTCAGCCAACCACCGAGCGACGGACCCAACGTCAAACCCAGATATGTCATCATGGATTGCAAACCCAGCACCTGTCCACGTTGCGCGCCCGGAAAATTGCGGGTGAGAATTGCCGGCGAATTGGAAACGACCATCGCCGCGCCGAGCGCCTGCAAAGCGCGCAACGCAATGAGCATCGGCGCGTTCATCGCCAAACCGCACAACGGCGAAGCAATCGCAAAGAGCACAAACCCGCTCACATAGACGACCTTGTGTCCGCGCAAATCGCCGAGCCGACCAAAACTCAACAACAAGCCGCTGGTCACAAGAAGCGCGATGATGATGACCCACTCCATCGTCGCAACGCTCGCACCAAACTCGCGCGTGACGACTGGCAACACAATGTTCACGACGCTCGAACTCATCGCGGTCATCAACGTGCCAATCCCGACTGCAAGAAAAATCATTCGATTGCGATTCAAAATCATGCCCCTTATTGCGCCATCTCGCCGCCACTGATGAAAAACACTTCGCTCGCGAGGTAGATTGCCAAGCCGCCAATTTCATGCGCTTTATAATTTTCGGTCCCAGGTCGGGGTCGTCGAGCGCCGCCGAGTTCAGCTCGCAAAATCAGTTCACCGCATCCAATTTTTTTGTTCGCGACAGACTCGCCACGAAAATCGCCAGCGCGGCAAATGCCAGGAATGATGAAGCGAGAAACACACTCCGCACCTCAGCACTGCGCGCGATGAACGACGCGCCGAACGGTCCAACGATGAACGCAAAATTGAGCGGCAGATAAATCATGCTCAACACCGAGCCGCGTTTTTCGGCGGGCACGTTGAGCGAGATGATCGTAAACATCAAACTGCTCACCGATGGATTGATCGCGGAAATCATCGCCCACGTGACCGCCACGCCAACCATGTCTTGCGCAAAATAGAGTGGCACAAACAAAATCGCCACCGCGAGCATCAACATCGCCAGCAAACGCCGATGCCCGACGCGTTCGGCGACCGTGCCCCACACTGCCGAGCCGAGCAAGGTTGTGATGCCGGCGACGCCTTGTGTAACCCCAATCGTCGTCGGCGCGGCAACCTGTCCGACGAGTTCGCCGATCCGCACCGGCAAGTACGGGAACGTGAAAAACGTCGCGGTGTTCGTCACAAAGTTGACGAGAAAAATCGTCACCGCGACCGGCGAGTGAATGACGGCGCGCAGAGCATCACCGAGCATCACCAAAATCGGCGGCGTGGGTTTGGGGATAAATGTTTCGCGGTACAACGTCGTCAACAAAATTGCCGTGAGCGCGGACACAAGTGGGGAGTTTGTTGAAGATCACTGGTTTGTAGCTGGGGGACATGCTGGAGCGGAAGGTGT
>CAZPIR010000005.1:12201-22388 GCA_964586085.1 uncultured Anaerolineaceae bacterium
GGACGCCAAACTGCGCGACGACGAATCAGCCGAGCAAGCCGCCGACGAGCGAGCCCATCGGCGCGGAACCGTTGACGAGACCGAGTGCGAGTGCCACGCGATTTTTCGGCGCGACCTCGGTGAGCGAGGCGTACATCAACCCGGTGTTGCCCAGCGCAAACCCGGTGAGCGCGCGTGCGACGAGATACAGCCATACATTGTGGCTGAGCGCGGCAAGCGCCATCGCCGCAACCTCGACGTAATAACTGCGCAGGATCAACGGCTTGCGTCCGTGTCGATCTGCGAGCACGCCCCAGAACGGGACAAACCAAATGCCGAGTGCAAAACCGGCGGCGGCAATCGGTCCCGTCCACACATTGATTTCTTCCGATGTGAAACCGATGACGCGCAAAAATTCCGGCGTGAACAAGACAAAATGCGCGACGACGGCAACCTCTAGAAAATTTGCGAGCGCGAAGAGAAAGGTGAGGAGTTGCCAGGATTGGGTAGGTGGTTGGGTGGTTGGGTGGTTAGGTAGTTGGTTCAATTTTGGATTTTCGATTTCTGATATTCGATTTACGAATTCTGATTCTGACTTTTGATTCTGTTCTCACACGACCATCGAGTTTGCACTGACTGCCGCATTCGCGTCCGCATCAATCCGCACATTCACGCACGCCGGTTTGCCGGACGCGAGCGCGCGTTCAAGTGCACCGCGAATCGCGCGCGGCTCGTCCACATATTCGCCGTGTCCGCCGAGCGCGCGCACAACCTCATCGTAGCGCGTGTTGGCGAGCGCCGATGCAAGCGCACGGTCTTCGCCGTAAAAATTAATTTGCGGTCCGCGAATTTGTCCCCACGCCGCGTCGTTGCCGACAACCGAGAGCATCGGCAAGTTGAATCGCACCGCCGTGTCGAACTCGAATCCGTTCAAGCCGAACGCGCCATCGCCGTTGATGACGACGACATTCGATTTGGGGTGCACGAGCTTGGCGGCAATCGCAAACGGCACGCCGACACCGAGGCAACCGAATCGTCCTGGATCGAGCCAGTGACCTGGTTTGTTCACGTTGATCACTTTCGATGCTTGCGACACCACATTGCCGCCATCGCCAATCACAATCGCATCGTCGTCGAGCACATCGCGAATTTCTTTGGCGAGTCGCAGAGGATGAATCGGCATGGCATCCGAATTCATCAACGCATCGAGTTTCGCCAAACTCTTTTTTTCGATTTCACGCAACTCGTTCAACCAGGTTAGAGTTGCCAGCGGTGAAATTCCGTTCGCCAAATCTTCAAGCACGAGCCGCACATCGCCAACAATCCCCACATCCACGCCGCGATTGCGCCCCAGTTCGCGCGGCTCGACGCTCACCGAAATTATTTTTGCCGATTCGTTGAATGTGGGCGACTTGCCATAGCCCAGACGAAAATCGAGCGGCGCGCCGACGACGAGAATCACGTCCGCATTCGCGAGCGCCTGCTTGCGTGATGCGCTGAAAAAATTCGGATGGTTCGCCGGCAATGCGCCGCGTCCCATTGCGTTGAGATAAACTGGGATGTTCGCACGTGCGGCGAATTTCGCGAGCGCGGCACTCGCATCGCTCCACCAAATTTCGGAACCGGCAATGAGCGCGGGGCGTTCGGCTTTTTCGAGCAAGCCAATCGCACGCGCAATCGCATCGGCGTCGCCCCGTGATGACATCGTCGTACGATAATTTGTAGGTATTTCGATTTCGGCGTCTTCAGCGACACCGAGCAAAACGTCAATTGGGATTTCGAGGAATGCCGGACCAAATCGTCCGGCGAACATGTGGCGAAACGCGATGGAAAGAAATTCCGGAATGCGGCGCGTGTGCAGAACCGCACGCGACCATTTCGTGATTGAGGAAACGAGCGAAACCGCATCGAGTTCTTGGAGCGAACCCATTTCAAATTGATCGCTCGGCGCTTGCCCGCCGATGACAAGCACCGGCGAATCGGCTTGGTACGCATTCGCAATGCCGGTCACGGCATCGGTCACACCGACGCCGGCAGGCACCATCGCAATTCCAGGTTTGCGCGTGAGGCGCGCGTACGCATCGGCGGCGTGCGTCGCGGCTTGCTCGTGGCGAAAATCAATGAGGCGAATCTCTTCGTCAATCAGCCCATTGTACATCGGCATGATGTGCCCGCCGCACAAGGTGAACACAACGTCCACCTTTTCTTGCTTGAGCATCCGCGCGACCAAGTGACCACCATCCAACATCGCGACCTCCTCGTCGAAAAACCGTTGGCATCATAGCACATCGCCCAGAAAAAGAAAAACGCCGTTACGATTAACGTAACGGCGTGCCTGGCGCGCAAATTATTTGTTCAATCCGTACATTCCGCAATCCGTCCAATAGATCATCTTACCGTACGCGTCCACTTCCCAATAACTGCGGCATTGCCGGTCGTCGGCTTTTTGATCGAAACCCATTTTTATTTCGACAGGCGTCGCATTATTATTCGTCACCAAAAAGAACCAGCGTCCCTGCGCGTGCGAACCTTTCCAGGTGTACTTGGGGTTGCCGCTATCTGCCGGCGCAAGTGTGCCGCGTCCCTTGGGCGGCGAAGAGTTGGTCAATCCATTTTCCTGTTCAGGTCCGAACGTCGCAAAGTTGATGCTGTTCGCCAACTTGGTTTCCATCACCACCGTTTGATAAAAACTCTGACCGTTATCACTCATAAACCACAAATACGAATTTGCGCCGACGGTGTACCATTTCGACGAATCCATCGGCAAGGCATCGCTCGGACTCAAACCGCGATTTGAACTAACCACCGCGGTGGGCTTGGGCGCGGGCGTGGCTGTTGGCACCACGCGCGCGACGATGCGCGGTTTGGGACGCGGCATCTCGCAACGCGGATCGGTCTCACTGCGTGGCTCGCACGCAAATGCCGGCAATGCCGCAACAAGCGTGAGCGTAAGCGCAAACACAAAAGCCGTCAATAAAATCAATTTGGTCTTCACGTTTTTTCTCCCGAACAAACTGCGGCGATTATAGCACACGCGCGCGCAGATTTCAAAATCGTTACGCCAGCAACACCGTCGCGTTCAATCGCAATTCACCGTGCGCGATTTGCACACGCGCACCCTCTTGCGCGATTTCTCGCCTTGTGTAACCAAACGCGAGCGGCATTTCGCGCTCGAACGACCACACCGCGCTCGTGACCCAGCCGATTTCCTGATCATCCGCAAAAATCAAATCGCCCCGCGCAGGGATCGTTTCACCTTGCATTTGCAAACGCACGAGCAAACGATTCACATGTCCGCGATTTTTGATGCGCGCGATCACCTCTTGCCCGGTGTAACAACCCTTGTTCTCGGCGATGAATGCGTCGAGGCGCGTCTCGGGCGCGAGCATCGTCTCATCGAAATCGTCGCCGAACCACGCCACGCCGGCTTCGAGGCGAGCAATGTTCAGCGCATCAAACCCAACAGCTTGCGCCGCGCGTGTCGTGATCATCTCGAAAAATATTTCACTGTGCTCGCGCGGTACGAGCAAATCGTACCCGCCAAAACCCGCGCGCGGATTTTGCACGACGATTATTTCCGCATCGAAAAATTGCATCTTGAAAAATTGGTGCGGCGCGAGTTGAAACATGCCGCCGAGTGTTTGATGCAACGCGCCCGGCGTGTTTGCGCCTTGCAAAGTAAAAACAGAATACGCATCACTCACATCGGCGAGTGTCACCTTTTCGCGAAAGATCGCACGGCGCAAATCATGCGCGAGTTTTTGTTTTGCGCGCGTGCTCGTGTACAACAACAACTCTTCATCCAACCTCAGCACGACAAAGTCAGCGGCGACGTGACCTTTTGCGTTGAGCAGTAGACCGTACGCCCCATTGCCCGGTTTGAGCGCCTGCACATTCGTCGTCACGAGTTTGTGCAACCACGTCACACGATCCGCGCCTTGCACGCGCAGGACGCCAAATTGCGGCAGGTGCGCGACTCCCGCTTCGCGCAGAGCGGCGTACTCGTTCGCCACATCACCGAAATCGCGGACGAGTTGGACCCCCTCGCGCTCGAAAAATCGCGCGCCCATTTTTTGAAATCGTTCGTCGAGTGTTTCCATCATGGCGCACATTTTACCACAAAAATAAAAAACCTTGCGCAGGTTGAATCGCTTCGCAAGGTTGATCGTCGAATCAGTGAAATCGTCGTTCACTTCGGTCTAGCCGCATGTCCACTTGAAGCGTCTCGCGAATCAAATTAAAGTAAACCTCGTCCATCTTTTCCTGATGCAGTCGCACCTCGCGATCCACACTGTAGAGCAACGCATTATAAACTTCCAACCCGCCATAATCCGCCGCAAGCAAATCGAGAATCGGCGCGACGAGTTCGGGCGCGAGCAAACGCGGTTCGGGCACACTCGCAATCGTTTCGCCAAGACCCAGGCACGATGCTGGCACGTCAATGCGAAGCGCATCGTCAAAATCGGCGAGCCGCACAAAAAAGGAAACGATGGCGGGCAGGTGGTGCATCATGTCCGGCAAATTGCGCCGCGCGCCGCGATGGACTGACTTGAGCCCAAACAAAATCGGCGTCGAAAATCCGGCTTGGCGATTCGTCCAACGATAAATCGCCTCGCTATCAGAAATTTTTCTTTCGCCGGGTATATCTTCGCCATGTTCGTCGTTCCACCACACGTTCGCGTGCGCTTTTTCGTGGCTCGTTTTGGCAAGCGAGATCAAGATCAAATCGCGTTGCGCGCACGCATCGAACAATTGCCGATAATGCCCCAAGATGACATCGGGCAAGTTGAAAATTTCCGGCGGCAGTTGGTCTTGGGCTTGCTCGTCCCAGGGGTAGAGCGAGGTCAACTGTCCGTACAACGCGCCATCAAGAAACAGAATACTGCCCGGCGGCATTTGCCCGATGGTCTGTCGCGCCAAACCAACTTCGAGTTGGTGCATCATAAAACCGGCGGAGCGTTCGATGAGCGCGGCGTCCGTCGCGCCCGGCAAAATGCTCACGTCCACGTCCGATGCTTCGATGCGTTCGCCGGCACGCTCGCCAATGATGAGTGCCTGCGCGACAAAGAGGTACGCCCCGTTCGCCAAGTGGCGCACCGCGCGCGAGCCGTCCACCGCAAACGCCGGCTGACGGCGCGGCTCTTTTGATTTTGGCAATTCATGCCAATGCCGGTGTACCAGATCTGCCAGCGATTTTTCTTGGTCGCTCGCGTTTGCCTTGAACGTATCTTCCAGTTCGCCACGTTTGGATTCAACTTTTTCACTGAGCCGCTCGATAAAATTCGCCATCCTCACCTCTCTCGAACATCTGTGCCAATTATACCGCAACTGGAAATTCGACGCAATCTCTCATCCACCATTCATCGCGGTTTAATCCTGGCATGGCATAGTCCCATTTGAAAACAAGTTCGGAAAGGAGTTACGCTATGAGCAATCGAGGAGTGATTCTACTCGCAACCGGAATGTTGGTGCTGGGATTGATCGTCGGCGGCTTGGTCGGCGGCGTGAGCGGATTTTTTATGGGGCGCGATCAAGCGTTTGCGCGCAACACGCACATGCAAGGATTTGAGGCGCCCGGACAATCACAAGTTCCCAATCAAACCAATCCTCAATTCACCCCACGCGGTGGTTTCCAACAACAGACCACGAGCGACGGCGCGCAAGTGACCCAGGTCGAAACGGGTTCGCCCGCCGCGCGAGCCGGTCTGCAACAGGGCGATGTGATCACGGCAGTCGGCGGCACCAAGCTCGACGCCAAGAACGCGCTCGCCGATTTGATCGCGGCGAAAAAGCCGGGCGACAAGGTCGAGTTGAGTGTGATGCGCGGCACCCAAACGCTCACAATCACGGTCGAGTTGGGCGCATCGCCGCAAAACGCGAGTGCCGCCTACCTGGGCATTCGTTACGGCGCGCCAATCCAAAATCCTGGTGGCGGCGGACGCAATCGCCAACCTGGTTCACAAAACAACAATCTGCCGGGTGGATAAAAATCAAAATCCAAAGGGTTCAGCCCTTTGGATTTTTTATTGCGGAAATTTATTCGCCGCATCGTACACAACCTCGCCATGCCCGGAACAAACGACTTGCGCGCCGAGCGCGGCTTGGCGCTGAACTGCCGCATCTGATTTTTGCTGGTCCCAGTTGTTCATACCGGTCGAGCCGCGCAATCCTCCGCCGCGATTGATAATCGAATCGCCGACAAACAACACGCTCGCCGAAGGAATCCAGTACGACACGTGTCCCGGCGTGTGACCATTCGTGTCAATCACATGCGTGCCGCCCAACATCGGCAAGACATGACCATCGCGCACAATTTCGTCCACCCGGGTCGGTCGCACCGCAAACACTCGTTGCACCACCGGCGACAAGAGCGCGAGCGCAATTTTCTGCCAACCCACCGGGTTGAGTTCACGCGAAGGCTTGCCTTTCACAATCGCCTGCGCTTCGATTTCGCTCGCATAAACACGCGCGCCGGTCGCGGCTTGGAGCGCGGCGAGCGCGCCAACATGATCGCCGTCCGAGTGCGTGATGAGAATGTGTTTCAGGTCGCGCGGTGAGCGACCCAGGTCAGCAATGTACCGGAGAATTGCTTTTTCGGTGCCGGCAAGTCCGGCATCAATCAAGGTCAGGCGCTCTGGCTCGACCAGCAAAAACAAATTACACAACGTGCCGGGAATTTGATGAAGGTGAGGGACAATTTCCATTTTGATCCAATCATAAAAAGATGAAAGCAATCGTCAATTCCTCATTGGCGATTGCTTTTTTTGTTTCGGTTCAAGTGGTGGGGCTAGCCCTCATAGTGCGTGACCGTGACCAAGGGGGCGAGTTTATCAGGACCGCTGAAATAGATGATGACTCGTTGATGCGGCACCAGTTCGCGCATGCGCAAAGTGGCAAATGATTTTTCTTCGCCGCCGCTCAACAAAATATACTCGGCGTCGGTGAATACTTGGAAATGCCGGATTTTTTCGGCGCGCGCGTCGTCAAACTGGATAACGATTTTGACATTGTGCGCGACGAGAGAGCTTTGATTTTCCACAAGCACTCCGCCGATGACAATCAATTCAGGCACTTCGTACGAGGGCAAGACAAGGTGCACGAGTGCAGGTTGTGGTTTGGGATCGGTCACGCGCTTGGGACGAAGCAATGAGAATGACACGGCAAATCTCCTTGCCAACATTTTATCACGAACGGGTGAGGAGAACAAATTTTACGCCAACGCCAGCAAAACCGTGAGCGTGAACAAACTCGCAATCGTCGTGATGGAAATGATGACGGTGATCAACTCCGGCGCGGTATCAAACTCGTGCGCGAGCGCGACGCCAAAAATCGCGCTCGGCATACTGCTCTCGACAATCGCGGCTTGACGTGTCACGCCGGATAAACCCATCACGCTTGCCAGCCCCGCGCTCAAACCGGCGGCGACGAGCAAACGCATCGCGCTCGCCACGAACGCGATTTTGAGATTGCCGCGAAAGCTCGCGCTCGTCAACTGCACGCCCATCAGAATCAACAAGAACGGCACGAGCGTATCGCCAACCATCTTGATGGGGTCAAACAAAAAACTCGGTAATTCAAAATGCGTGACGTTGACCAACAATCCCAGGATCATGGCATACAATCCCGGCATCGCCCACACGCGTCCCATCGCCTCGCGCACATTCGCCTTGCCGCGCGCGGCAAGGTACACGCCAAAACTTTGCAGGACGATTTGCATCAAGATGCCAAATACCACGCCACGCTCGACGGCGGTTGGTCCGTACGCGAGAAGCAAGACCGGCAAACCCACGTTGACGACATTCGCAAACAAGATGCTGATGTGAAACGCACTCGCTTGCGCCGGCGTGAGTTTGAGCCAGCGCGTCAGCACGGTCGAAGGCAGATACAACGCCAGAATCATGATGAGATAAAAGAGCGCGAGTTGTCCCAGCTCGCCGAGCGAGAGCGTGGTGCGCGCCATCGCGGAAAAATTCAGGCACGGCACGAGGACATACAAGCCGATGCGCGACAAGGTGCGCTGGTCGAACGACATCAAGCGACCGGCGGCGTACCCCATCGCCACGATGACAAAGACCGGTAAAATGACGCGCACGAAAATTTCGACAAGAATTGCCACAGTGTTTCCTTGAAAAAGAATGCGCTCATTTTACCTGGCGCGTGCGCGTGTGTCAAAAAGAATCGCCGGGCATCACCCGGCAATTCGCGCTCAATCGATGCACAAAATATTTTTCACTTGCCCATTCTCGACAACCGCAATGCAACCGACCGTAATCAACCAGGACGCGCACTTGCCTTTGGTCTCCAACGTCGTACGCGTACGCATCATGCGGTCGCGTTCTTCGTTCGTTAAATTGGCAAGGCACAAGCCTTCGCACTCGGACGAATCGGAGCAGACCTGGTTCGCATCCGACGCGGGCAAGTTGCACTGCGCGCGCGCGCCAATTCCGATGCGCCCCCACTTGCCGCCCATCGCTTCGCACGCGGCTTGCTCTTGCGGAAATGTGACCGCGCGTTTGGTCGGGCGCACACTTGGCGTCGCGACTGCGCGTATCGTCGTCGGCGATGGCGCAACCTGGGTCGGCGTCTGATTCGGCGCCAGCCAAAACACGCCGAGCGCGAGACTGGGCACGAGGCACAGCAAAATCAACGCACACATTCCGCCGGCAATCCACGCGAGATGATTCGGGTTCGTTGGCATGGTTCCTCCTTGACAAAAAACGACCGTTGATCTGTTCAACGGTCGGGTGAGCCAAAGCACATTGGGCGAACCGCACATTCGTTGGTTGACAAAATTATCCTACACTTTTAGAACGGCGTCAATCAAGTTTCATAAATTCTTTTTCGTGTCTTGCGGGCAAAATCAGTGTTATAATAGTTGCCGTTTGAATCGGCAAGGAGCAAGCGCAAAGATGAATAATAGTTCTACCATCGTCGTAACTGGATTGGGCGCGATCACGCCGGCGGGCAAGGATGTGCCGACCACTTGGCAGAATCTCGTCGCCGGCAAATCAGGCATTGCCCGCGTCACCCAGTTCGATCCCTCGATGCTCGTCACACAATTTGCGGGCGAAGTCAAAGAGTACGACGCCCGTCAATATTTCGACGCCAAAGATGCGCGGCGCTTGGAACGTTTTGCGCAATTTGCCGCAATTGCCGCGCGCGAAGCGATTTTGGACGCCCATCTCGAAATCAACGAACACAATTGCGAACGAATAGCCGTCATCATCGGCAGTGGGATTGGCGGCGGCATGTCCATCGCCGAACATGGCAAGGTCTTGGAAACCAAAGGCGCGCGACGCGTCAGCCCGATTTTTATTCCGATGGTTTTGTCCGACACCGCCCCAGGCCAAGTAGCGATTGAGCACGGCATCACCGGACCGAACATGGCAATCGTGTCCGCGTGCGCGACCGGCGCAAACGCACTCGGCGAAGCCGCAGAGATGGTACGACGCGGCGATGTGGACGTGGTGATTTGCGGCGGCGTCGAAGCATGTTTGCATCCGCTTGCGTTCGCCGGTTTCAACAACATGGGCGCGCTCTCAACGCGCAACGACGACCCGCCGAAAGCTTGTCGTCCATTCGATGCCACACGCGATGGTTTCGTGATGGGCGAAGGCGCGGGCATCGTCATCCTCGAAAGTGCTGACCATGCGCGCGCGCGCGGCGCAAAAATTTACGCGGCGTTGATTGGGTACGGCACGAGCGCGGACGCCGTCCATTTAGCCGCGCCCTCCGCAGAAGGCGAAGGCATTGGACGCGCAATGAAATGGGCACTCCAACGCGCCAAGCTCGCACCAAACGAGATGGGCTATATCAACGCGCACGGCACCGGCACCAAACTCAACGACGCGACCGAAACGATTGCAATCAAACAAGTGTTTGGCAAAGAGGCCTACCACATTCCAATCAGTTCAACCAAATCCATGATCGGACATTTGCTCGGCGGCGCGGGCGCGGTCGAATCCATCGCGTGCATCAAAGCACTCGACGAACAAATCTTGCCGCCGACGATCAATTACGCCGAACGCGATCCCGCGTGCGATCTGGATTACGTGCCGAACGTCGCGCGCAAGGTTGATCTGCGCGTCGCCATGTCCAACTCGATTGGTCTCGGCGGACACAACGCCAGTGTGATATTTTCGATTTTTGATTTTTGATTTTGGATTCAATCGAAAATTCAAGATGGAGTAAAGATGCCGCAATACGCT
>CAZPIR010000005.1:22398-27808 GCA_964586085.1 uncultured Anaerolineaceae bacterium
CATCATCGGCTGGGGTTTTTACACGCCGACCAATGTGGTCACGAATAACGACCTCGCCAAAAAAGTAGATACGACCGACGAATGGATTCGCGAACGCACCGGAATCGCCGAGCGACACATCGCCTCGTCGAAAGAAACGACGGCGAGCATCGCCGTGCGCGCCGCGCAAAACGCGCTCCAGGTCGCCGATGTGAGTCCACATGATATTGACCTAGTCATCGTCGCGACCGCGACGCCGGAATATATTTTTCCGGCGACGGCGTGTTTGGTGCAGGATGCACTCGGCGCAGATCGTGCCGGCGCATTCGACCTGGAAGCCGGGTGTTCCGGTTTTGTCTACGCGCTCGCGACCGGCGCGGGCATGATTCGCGGCGGCATGGCAAACACGGTTTTGGTGATCGGCGCGGAAACCTTGTCGCGCGTGGTGGATTGGACAGATCGTTCGACGTGCATTTTGTTTGGCGATGGCGCGGGCGCAGTCGTGCTGCGCGCGAGCGAAGAACCCGGCGGCGTCCTCTCGACTGTCCTGGGTTCGGATGGTTCGGGCGGCGAATTGTTGATGTTGCCCGGCGGCGGATCGAAACACCCAGCCGGACCGGACACCGTCCTTTCAAAAATGCACTATATCAAAATGAACGGACGCGAGGTGTACCGCTTTGCGACACGTGTGATGGCAACTGCCGCCAAGCAAGCGGTGGAACGCGCGAATTGGCGACTGGATGAAATTGATCTGTTCATTCCACATCAAGCCAACGTGCGCATCATTGACAGCGCGGTGAAATCTCTGCAACTTTCGCCGGACAAGGTATTCGTGAACCTGGAACGCTACGGCAACACCTCCGCCGCTTCGATCCCGATTGCGTTGTGCGAAGCGCTTGATGCCAAACGCATCAAGACCGGCGACCACTTGGTGATGGTTGGTTTTGGCGCGGGGCTGACTTGGGCTTCGTGCGCGATACAGTGGACGGCAAGCGAACCTGGGACGCCAACGACAAAACGCGCCGCGATGGGTCGCGTACGCCAATTCTGGGGCTGGTTCAGGTCGGCGACCATGCGACTCGGACGTAGTGCCGATGCGCAAGTAAGCAAAGCCCGCGATTCGGTCGCACACAAAGTACCGGAGGAATAAAAAATAGAGACGGTCGCGGAGCGCGCACCGTCTCTATTTTTTATCGAATCACCAACGCGGTGAGCATTGTCGGTTCGCCACGCTGAACTTGATGCGGCGAACAATCCACTACCCACACGCCGGTTTCCTGGGTCTGCACAATCACATCCACGCGCGCGCCCGGCGCAAGGTCGAGCATATCGGTCGTGTACGGATTTGGCAATTGCCATCCATTTTGTGCGATGACCTGCATCGTGAGTCCGTGCCAGTGCAACGTGTGCGCGCGATAACCGGCGTTGAGCCAGCGCACGCGGACACGTTCGCCGGGTTTGGCGATGATCGGCGTCGTCATCGGAAAGATGCGCCCATTCAACGACGTGCCTTTGGACGTATCATTCAACAACATCGTGTAATCGCTGTCGGATGTCGGTTCGCTTTTTTTGTCTTTCGGCTCGACGATGAGCGAGCCGGCAAGACCAAGCGCAATTTGCTCGGTGGCGTTGTGATGCGAGCGATACAAATGTGTGCCGACCGGTTTCGCGACAAACTCGTACACCAAGCGTTGTCCCGGCTTGATCGGCGGATGCGAAATGTACGTTGCGCCATCCATCACGTTCGACGTGAACATACCGTGCCAGTGAATCGCCGTGCTTTCCTTTAAATTATTTTGCACGATCACGCGCACCTTGTCACCTTCGGTCACGCGAATTTCCGGAGTCGGCATCACAATATCAAATGCAAACATGACAATGCGTTCGTTCAATTTAATTTCCCATAAAATTTCCTGGGTGGTCAATTCAAACACACGCGTATCGCCTTGAATGCTTGGCGTCAAGCGACGCGGAAACGCTTTGGCTTGATTTTCAAGGTTCGTGACAAAATAGCGCACCGCCCTTTCGATGGACGCGTCCAATTCTTCGACCGTGAGCAACGTGGGCGTTGGCGTGGGCGTGGGAATGGTGTCGCGCGATGAACACGCGGCGAGTCCGGCTCCAAGCGCTCCCGTGCCGGCGAGCGCGATAAATTGGCGGCGCGATAATTTCGATGACATGCTTTCCTCCCTGACAAAATGACGCGCGCATTATAACTCAAGCGGCACGCGGCGCAAATTTACAAATTGACTTGGCATGCATTCTGCCGATAATCAACCCTAGATTGACCCTTTAACTTGAAACCGGGAGCAAACATGGACCGTCCATTACGTTGGGGAATTTTGAGCACGGCAGACATTGGTCTCACCGCCGTGATTCCGGCGATTCAACAATCGCGCAATGGCATCGTCACTGCAATTGCGAGCCGCAACGAGCAATCCGCCACAACGGCGGCGCGCGCGGCGAACATCCCGCTCGCTTTCGGTTCGTACCAAGCGTTGCTTGAATCGAACGAGGTGGATGCAATTTACAATCCTTTGCCGAATCACTTGCACCGCGAGTGGACAATTCGCGCGGCGGAGCATGGCAAACACATCTTGTGTGAAAAACCGTTCGCGCTCAACACGACTGAGGTGGACGACATGATCGCGGCGGCAAAGCAACATCACGTCCAATTGATGGAAGCCTTCATGTACCGTTTCCATCCACAACACACGCGCGTACAAGAATTGATTGCCGAGGGTGTGATTGGTAAAATCAAAACAATTCGCAGTGCCTTTTGTTTTACGCTGAGACGCGATGATGACATTCGCACAAAAAAAGCAATGGGCGGCGGCGCATTGATGGATGTCGGTTGTTACTGCATCAACATGATGCGCTTGCATCTGAAGGCCGAACCGACGGAGGTCAAGGCAAATGTGGTCATGCACGCGAACGGCGAAATTGACGACACGCTCACGGCGCTGTTACACTTTCCAAACGACATTCTCGGCGTGTTCGATTGCAGTTTTCGCACCGACTATACCGAATGGTTACAAATTCAAGGCACAGCAGGACGACTCGACATTCCGCGTCCGGTCAAGCCCTTGATGTATCCCGCCGAAATTATTTTGCGGCGCGGTGAGAAATCGGATCGCTTTGCGACGCTGACTACATTCACCACACCGGCGGCGAATCATTATCAATTGATGTGTGAACATTTTGCGGACGCCGTTTTGAATGGCACGCCGTTGATCTATCCGCCGGAAGCCGGGCGCGGCAACATGCGCGTGATTGATGCGTTGTACGAATCCGTGCGCATCGGACAACCAGTGCGCGTGTAAAAAAAGAGACCCGCTCGAATTGAGCGGGTCTCGGCTTGTCGACTGATTAGCGTCGTCGCCCGAACAAGCGCAACAACATCAAGAACAAGTTGATAAAATCGAGATACAACGCGAGTGCGCCCATGATCGCACCCTTTTGTTCTAGTTCGCCATTCTCGGTGACCATCAAACTCATTCGCTTGATCTTTTGTGTGTCATACGCGGTCAAGCCAACAAAGATGATGATGCCGGCAATGGTCGTGATCCAGTAAATCGCCGGGCTGGCAAAAAAGATATTGATGACCGACGCCAGAATCATTCCCACCAGCGCCATCATCAAAAAACTGCCCCACGAAGTCAGGTCACGTTTCGTCACATAGCCAAACACGCTCATCGTGCCAAACATGCCGGCGGTGACAAAAAAGGTTGTAGCAATGGACGACAAGGTGTACGCAAGCACAATGATCGAAAGCGTCACGCCATTCAGCGCGGCGTAGGCGATAAAGCCGACCATCGCCGTCGTGACCGAGAGACGCGCAATCATCGAAGACAGCGACCAGACCAACGCCACTTCGATGATGAGCAACCCCCAAAACAAAACACGGTTGGTGACAATCGCCGTCAGCAAATTCGTTTGCGTCAGCGTCACCATTGCCGCGCCCGCCGTGACTAGCAGACCCAGCATCATCCAAAAGTAAACGCGGGTGACAAAGGTGCGCTGAATTTCGGCGACCATTTCGGGCGTGTGGAACTGGGACGAGGTGTTCAGGTTCATCGCAAGGTCTCCTTTATGAACGTGCATGAGATTTGTAATTGCGTTTATTTTAATCGGTTTGCCGACGCCGTCAATATATTCTGGTTATTTTTGGTTTACGTTTGTCATCGCTTGCGCAACACCTGACCCGCACGCGCATCGGTGTGTTGATCGTGGTCAATGGTGATGGTGCCGTTGACAATGACATAATCGAAACCAACCGGGAATTGATGCGGATTGGTAAACGTTGCCTTGTCCTCAACCGTTGTCGGATCGAACACAACGACATCGGCAAAATAATTATCGCGTAATTGTCCGCGCCGGTCGAGACCCAGCATTTGGGCAGGACCGTTCGTCATTTTCGCAATGGCTTGTTCCCAGGTCAACACATTCGTCGCGCGGACGTACTGTGCGAGCACACGCGGGAACGTGCCGTACGTGCGCGGATGACATTGCACCTCGGCAAGTGGACCTTGCGGTGCGCGCGCGGTCGCATCCGAACCAACAAAAACCCAGGGTGTGCGCATGACGGTTTTCACATCGTCCTCGTTCATGCTGAAAATCACGACCTGCACACTGCCCTTGTTCGCGATGAGCAAATCAAACGCGGTTTCCACCGGGTCTTTGCCTTGCAGTTCCGCAATTTGCCAAACCGATTTGCCTTGCAAACTGCGGTCGCTTTTCAAACCGACGATGATGATGTTGTGCCAACTCGAATCCACCGCCGGATTTTCCCAGCCCGGTCGCTCGACGCGAATCTCGTCCGCGATTTTCGCGCGCGTCGTCGCATCGCGCAACCGCTCAACCATTTTTTCGCCGCCGCCTTCGTGCGCCCAATCGGGAATGACAACACCCAGCCCGGTGCTCGACGCGATGTACGGATATTGATCGGCACACGCGACCATGCCTCGTTCACGCGCGCGAGCAATGCTTGCCAGACTATCATTGACCTTGCCCCAGTTACGTTTGCCCGCCGCTTTGTGATGCGAGAGTTGCACCGGCACACCCGACCGTTCGCCAATCGTCAGTGCTTCATCCACCGCACCAAGCAAGCCATCGCCTTCACTGCGAATGTGGCTCGTGTAAATCGCGCCATGCTCAGCGGCGACACGCGCGAGCGCGACAAGTTCATCGAGCGACGCGTACGACGACGGCGGATAGATCAAACCGGTGGACATGCCCCACGCACCTTGTTCGATAGATTGCGCGATCAAATTTTGCATCGCCTTCATCTCATCGTCCGTCGGCGCGCGCATCGCGTACCCCATCACACTCGCGCGCACGGTGCCCTGCCCAACAAGCGTGACGTAATTCGTCGAAATGCCGAGTTGCTCGACACGATCCAGGTATTCGCCGACCGATTCCCAATCGAGCG
>CAZPIR010000006.1:0-17162 GCA_964586085.1 uncultured Anaerolineaceae bacterium
CGTGTTTGCGCCGGAGGATTTTAATGGCTGAGAAAACTTATCGTGACGCGATCAAGGAAGCGTTGCGCGAAGAAATGCGGCGCGATGAGCGCGTGTTTATCATGGGCGAAGAAGTCGGTGTGTGGGGCGGCACATACGCGGTCACGCGCGGCTTGATTGACGAGTTCGGTGAAAAACGCGTGCGCGATACGCCCATCGCGGAATCCGTGATTCTTGGCGCGGCAATGGGCGCGGCGATGGCGGGCTTGCACCCGGTCGCGGAATTGATGACGATTAATTTCTCGCTCGTCGCGATTGACCAAATTGTAAACAACGCGTCGAAAATGTATTACATGTTCGGCGGTCAATTCAATTGTCCGATTGTCGTGCGCACACCGGCGGGCTGGGGGCAACTTGCCGCGACGCACTCGCAAAGTTTCGAGGCGTGGTATGCAAGTCTCCCTGGTTTGTATGTCGTGATGCCTGGGACGCCGTACGATGCGAAAGGCATGTTGAAAACCGCATTGCGTTCGAACAACCCGGTGATGTTCATCGAGCACGCGCGATTGTATGGCATGACTGGCGAAGTGCCCGACGGCGAATATTTTGTACCGTTCGGCAAATCGGATGTCAAGCGCAAAGGCAAGGACGTGACGATTGTATCGTATTCGCGTATGTTGCACGTGTCGCTCGCGGCGGCGCAAAAACTCGCGGCGGATGGCATCGAAGCGGAAATCGTTGACTTGCGCACGTTGCGTCCACTCGACATGGACCCCGTGATCGAATCGGTCAAGAAAACACATCGTGCGTTGGTCGTTGAGGAAGACTGGACTACAGCAGGCATGGGCGCAGAAATCGCGGCGCGCATTTCGAAAGACGCGTTTGATTATCTCGATGCACCCGTCGAACGACTCGGCGCCGTCGAGGTGCCGATGCCGTACTCGAAACCGCTCGAACTCATGTCTCTGCCGGAAGAAAAGCATGTGATTGCGGCAGTCAAGCAGTTGATTGGATAAACTGTCATTGCGAGCCGCTTTGCGGCGAAGCAATCCCCAACTGATTTGGAGACACCTGCACTTGCGTGCGGTGCAAGTGTTGCTTCGTCGCAAAAATCGCTCCTCGCAATGACACGAGGAAACAAATGGCAACCAACGTATTACTCCCAGCATTAGGTTTTGATATGACCAGCGGCGCGGTGGCACGCTGGCTGAAAAAAGAAGGCGACACGGTGCGCGAAGGCGAACCCATCGCCGAAGTGGACACGGAAAAAGCGACGGTTGAAATTCAATCGTTCGCGACTGGCGTTCTGCAAAAAATTGTTGTGCCCGCCGGACAAAACGTCCCCGTCGGTACAACGATTGCGATTGTCGGCGCGCCGGGCGAAGCGATCACTGTTTCAGCCGCACCTACTCCGGTTGCGACTGCCGCATCGGCATCTGCACCTGCACCAGTCGCAGAACAGAAAACGCAATCGAGTACCGATGGCGATTGGATCAAAGCATCACCCGTCGCGCGTCGCATCGCCGAAGTTGAAGGTGTGAATCTCGCGCAAGTGACCGGCACTGGACCGAATGGTCGCATCATCCAACGTGATGTTGAGGCATTTCTCGCGCGACGTCCGAGTGGTGCGCCTGCGCCGATTGCGCCGGTTGTGCCACGCGTGCCAGTCGCACCCGCACCGGCTCCGGCTCCGATGCCATCTGCACCCACGCCAAGCACGGGTGGTCAAGAAGTTGCACTTACGCGATTGCGCCAGGCGATTGCACGGCGTATGACGGAGAGCAAGCAGACCGCGCCGCATTTCTATATCACATTCGACATCAACATGACGAACGCGATGCAAGTGCGCGAGCAGTTGAACAACCTCAGCACGCCCGAAGAAAAATTGTCGGTCAACGATTTGATTGTCGCGGCGGTGGCGCGCAACTTAAAGAAATGGCGTAACCTCAATGCCTCGTTCCGCGGCGACAAACTTGAATTGCACAACGATATCAACATCGGCGTGGCAGTGGCGATTGAAGACGGACTCATCACGCCGGTACTCCACAACGCCGACAAGAAATCGTTAAAGGAATTGGCGCGCGATACGAAATTGTTGGTCGAGCGCACGCGCACGAACAAGATGCGTTCGGACGATATGACCGGCGGCACATTCACGGTCAGCAACCTGGGCATGTACGGCGTCGAGGAATTTTCCGCGATCATCGTCACGCCCGAAGCGGCGATTCTCGCGGTGGGTGCGGTGACAAAAAAGCCCATCGTCGTCGGTGACCAAACCCAGGTCGCGCAAATGATGAAGGCGACGATTTCGGTGGATCACCGTGTTGCGGATGGCGCGCAAGCGGCACAATTCATGCGTGACCTGAAAGCGTTGCTCGAAAATCCGGTCAATCTGTTGTTGGGATAGTAAACCACAAGCAAAAAGAAAGCGAGCCGTTGGATTTTTTCCAACGGCTCGCTTGTTTTAGATTTGGATGTACTGTTTCCACTCGGGAAGCACATCGCTGGTCAGCACCAGGTACGTCGCGCGCGGAATTTTCGGCTCGAAATTCGGGTCGAAGAAATGCATTCCGGCCTCGTGCACCGAACGTCCGCCTTTGCGTGCCTGGCAGGTGCGACAAGACGTGACGGTGTTCGTCCAGGTATTCGCCGGCTCGCCCGTCTTTTTGCATTTCCATTGCGGCACGACGTGATCGAGGGTCGCGTCACGGTGTGTCAATTTTTCGCCGCAGTACTGGCACGTGTAATGATCGCGCAAAAGCACGCCGCGCCGCGACCAAGTCGCATGACGCTGTGGCACGTGCACAAAGCGTTTGAGACAAATCACGCTCGGAAATTGCCACGCTTGATTGACGGTGTGGAGCAGTCGTCCATCCCGTGTCTCGATAATGTCCGCTTTGCCGGAAAGCACCAACGTCAGCGCGCGCGACAAATTAATCAGCCGTAACGGTTGATAAGTGCTGTTAAGTAAAAGAACCGATTGCACCACCATTCCTCCTAAACCATCACCCACATAAAAAAACGCAAAGGACACTGAGGTGCCTTCGCGTGATTCAAACCGGTAATAAAAAACGCGAAGGGCAATGCGCCTCCGCGTCGAGAGCAACTAGCCGGAATAATCCGGACTAGCGCAAATGTCTCGACGCGTGGCAGAACATCACGCATTGGCGATGACACAAACTGGCGAGCAGATTCAGGGTTCTCATTTCGCTTCCCATTTTATCCAAACCAGCCCAAATCGTCAAATATCGCACAAACGAAAATTCGTTTTTGACACGCATCGCGATTGAGGTTACAATTTTTGAGGCAAGTGCACAAGTAAACCCGTAGCAAAGTAAACAAAGGGCTTGTTACTTATTGCCTGTTTACTTGCCTACATTTTATTCCAAGGAGGAACGAATGCCTGTCAAGAAAAAAGTCACCAAGCCGGTCGTCAAAAAAGTGGTCAAACGACCGGTGAAAAAAACAGTTGTCGCCAAAGCGAAACTGCCCAAGATTACGTACGCCACGCTCGCGATTACGCCGAAAGATGACGAAGCCTACGATGCCGCCGTCGCCAAGGTGCGCGGCGAACTCGGCAAACACTTTACGAATTTTGTGAACGGTCAACCTACGACGGCTGCCAGCGAAGTGGGCCACGCGAGTCCAGTCAATACCAAGTTGGTCGTCAGTTATTTTCCCAAAGGCACCCGCGAGGACGCCCGCGCCGCGATCCAAGCCGCGCGTGAGGCGTTCCCGTTTTGGAGCGCGACCGATTATCGCGTGCGCCTCAAAATTTTGCGCCGCGCCGCCGATTTGATCATCGAGCGTCGCTATGACATTGCCGCGTGGATGGCGTTCGAGGTCGGCAAGAATCGCGCCGAAGCGCTCGCCGAAATCAACGAATCGGCGGAACTGATTCGTTACTATTGCGAGCGAATGGAATTTCACAAGGGCTTTGTGCTTCCGCTCGAAGCGCCGGGCAAGGGACAAAAGACGGTGAGCGTGATGCGCCCGTACGGGGTGTGGGGTGTCATCGCGCCGTGGAATTTTCCGATGGCACTCGCGCTCGGCATGACGGCGGGCGCGCTCATCGGCGGCAATGCCGTTGTGCTCAAACCTTCGTCCGAATCGCCGGTCGCGGGGTACGAAATTTATCGCGCGCTCGCGGACGCCGGTTTGCCGAACGGCGTGCTCAACCTGGTTGTTGGACCTGGGGCGGCGGTGGGCGCCGAACTGCAAGAAAATCCCGGCGGGGACGCGATGATTTTCACCGGGTCGATGGACATCGGGATGCAGTTGTATCACGGCTTTGCGAAAAAGTGGCCCAAGCCGGTTATCGCCGAAATGGGCGGCAAGAACCCCGCCATCGTCACGGCGAGCGCCGACCTGGATGAAGCGGCGGAAGGTGTGGTCAAAGCCGCGTTCGGTTTCGACGGACAAAAATGTAGCGCGTGCTCGCGCGTCTACGTGGACAATCGTGTGAAAGAGAAATTTTTGGAATTGCTCGTCCAGTACGCGCGTGAACGCGTCAAGGTCGGCGACCCGACCTTAAAATCCACGTTCATGGGACCGGTGATCAACAAAGCGGCGGTGGACTTGTATTTGCGCGCGGCGAGTGATGCGCGTTCGGCGGGCGGCACGTTCTTGCTCGGTGGCAATGTGATTGGCGGCGAATTGGCAAACGGGTTCTTTGTCGAGCCGGCGATTGTCGAGTTGCCCGCGTCGCACAACTTGTTCCAGGAAGAATTGTTCTTGCCATTCCTGGTTGTGACCGGCGTGGACTCGTTCGAGACGGCGATGCGCGAAGCGAACAATTCCGATTTTGGTTTGTGCGCGGGCATTTACAGTCATGTGCAAGACGAGATTGATTATTTCTTTGACCACATCCAAGCGGGCGTGACGTACTCGAATCGGCGCGCGGGCGCGACGACAGGCGCGTGGCCCGGGGTCAACTCGTTCGGCGGATGGAAAGGCAGTGGCACGACCGGTAAATCGGCACTGGGACCGTACTATATCCAGCAATTCATGCGCGAGCAATCGCGGTGGATTGTGGGCTAGCATCAAAATGGGGCGAGTGGCGCGCGAGTGTTACTCGCCCTCGTTTTTCAAACTAGGTAAAGAGAGGAGGCGCACATGTTCAAAACGATTTTGCTTTTGATGGTCTCGAGTTTTTTATTGATGGGTTGTTCGATCTCAATTGAATTTGTGACGCCGACTCCCAGTCCCACGATCACGCTCACGCCAACCTTGACGCCAACGCCGACCGAAACAGCCACGCCCACGCTCACGGCGACACCGACACTCACGGTCACGCCCTCGCCCACCTCTACGCGCACGCCCACGCCAACCTTGACGCCGACGCCGTGTCCCGTGTCGTACCGTTTTGAAGACACGGTTGCGACGACGGATCGTCGCGCCATCCAGGATGGCATTGTCGCCGCGCGCGATTATTTCCGCGATGGTAGTTGTGTGGTTGTGTTTGCGTACGCCAACCTGGACAAGTTGTTTGAGCAACAAGCGTTGTATTTACGTACCCCGCCGAATGATCCTGGTTTGTTGTTGTGGAAAAAACGGATGCAGGATTACACGACGATTGCGGTGGCGACGCCCGGCGCGATTTGGATCTGGGTCTCGAATTTTTGGCGAGGCATGTCGTCCGGCTCGCGCACGGTGGCGACGGCACACGAGTATTTTCATATTGTGCAACGCGCCACCTCGCGCGTGAGCAGTGATAGCGCGCCGTTGTGGTTGATCGAAGGCACGGCGGATTATTTTGCGTATCAGTTGGCGGCGCAAAATGGTTTGGCGAACCTGGAACGCAAGCGGCGTGAAACAGTTCACCGTGCGCGTGGGATTGTTTACCCGCTCAGTTCGATGACGACGCTCTCCGGCTCGAACACCGAAGACTATGACACGCCGTACACGTTCGGTTATCTTGCGGTCGAGTGGCTCGCGCGCAAATATCCGGCAGAGTTACTGCAATTGCGCTATTGGGAAAATCGTTCCCAGGTTTCCTCATCGAATCAAGCGTTCGAGAAAACGTTTGGTGTGACGCTCGACAATTTTTATCGCGAATTTGAAACATACCGCGCGCAAGAATTGCCCCCGTTCTGCGGTAATGTGTTGACGACACCCGAACCCACGCCGCGTGCGTTGAGTCTCGCCTTTAATCGTCGGCTCACACCTGGCGAAATGTCGTTCGAGGCGATTGCGTGGACTCAAGCGCCGAATGTGCCGTACGTTTTTTGCGCGCAAGGTTTACAGTTTGGTTTGTTGACGGACGATGCCAGTTATCACGTCGTCAAACTGCCGACGGGCGGCGCGGGCTGGACAAGTTGTGGCGGCAACTGTCTCGTCGTCTATCTGTTGCCGAACACACCGACCGGCAAATACAACCTGGCGATTGAATTTCCGGATGGTCGCCGCGCCGAAGCCTCGTTCGAGCACACGGTGCAAAAATAGTGTCGCACATTTTTGGAGAATCGCGCGGCGCGGCGTATAATGGGCGAGGAGAAAGCAAGTAACCGGGTAGACAGGTAAACAAGTGGTTTGCATGTTTACCTGTTTCCTTGTTTACCAAGCCATACTTTATTGTGGAGTAACAAATTGGAACTCATCGGTTTTATTGGTCTGTTCATCGCCGCGATGTTGGCGGGCGGTGTCAATTCAGTTGCGGGTGGCGGTACGCTTATCTCGTTTCCCGCGCTCGTCGCGTTTGGTGTGCCGACGATCAACGCGAATTCGACGAACACTTCGGCGTTGTGGCCTGGGTCGGTTGCCGGCGCGTTCGGTTATGCGCGCGACACGGAACGCAATCATTTTTTGATGTGGACGTTGTTGATTCCCAGCATTCTCGGCAGTCTTGCCGGCGCGTTCGCGCTTGTCGTTACACCGGAAGAAACGTTTCGTCGCGTCGTGCCATTCCTGGTTTTGTTCGCGACACTTTTGTTTGCATTCAAAGATGTTTACGCCAAAATCACCAAACGCAACGTGGACGAGGAACACGTATCGTGGTTGGGACGCATCTGGGGATTTGTGTTTCAGTTTTTTATCGCGGCGTACGGTGGATATTTCGGCGCGGGCATTGGCGTGTTGATGCTCGGCTCGTTCAGCATCATGGGCTTGCGCGATGTGCACAAGATGAACGCGGTCAAGACGATTCTCGCCGCCGCGATCAATTTTCTCGCGTTCTGCTTTTTTGCGTGGCGCGGTTTAGTGGTGTGGCATCTGGCGATTTGGATGGCGATTGGCGCGATTGTCGGCGGGTACCTCGGCGCGCGGTTGGCGAAACGGATTGATCAACGAATGTTGCGTTGGTTCATTATCGTGACTGGGTTGGTCGTGTCGGTGTGGTTGTTTCTAAAATAAACGAATAAACGAATGGATGTATTCCATTCGTTTATTCGTTTCTATTCGTTGTGGAGGTGAACATGAAAGAGTACAACATTGCAGTCATTCCTGGTGATGGGATTGGCGAAGAGGTCGCTCCTGAAGGGGTGCGCGTGTTAGATGTCGTCGGCGAATTGACCGGCGCGTACAAATTTCGGTACGAGTATTTTCCGTACGGATGCAACTATTATTTGAAAACCGGCAAGATGATGGCGGACGATGGTTTGAAAATTCTAAAGCCATTCGATGCTATATATTTTGGCGCGGTCGGCTTTCCCACCGTGCCCGATCACATTTCTCTGCGCGGTTTGCGCTTGCCGATTTGCCAGGGCTTTGAACAGTACGTCTGTTATCGTCCCAGCGAATTATTGCCCGGCGTCAAGACGCCGCTCGCCGGCAAAAAAGTGGGCGACATTGATTTCATTGTCATCCGCGAAAACACCGAAGGCGAGTACACCGGTGCGGGTGGTCGCGCTCATCGCGGCTTGCCGATTGAGGTTGCGCTGGAAACGTCCGTGTTCTCGCGCGTCGGCATCGAACGCGTGGTGCGATACTCGTACAAGCTCGCGCAGTCGCGGCGCAAGAAATTGGTGAGCGCAACGAAATCGAACGCGCAACAACACTCGCTGACGTTCTGGGATGAAATCGTGAACGAGGTGGGCAAAGAATTTCCAGAGGTCGTGGTCGAGCGCGTGTTGATTGATGCGCTCGCGGCGCGTTTCGTTCTGCGTCCTGAATCGCTCGATGTGGTTGTCGCCTCGAATCTGTTCGGCGACATTCTCACCGACCTGGGCGCGGCGATTTGCGGAAGCATGGGCGTTGCGGCGAGCGGCAACATCAATCCCGAACGCGACTATCCTTCGATGTTCGAGCCGGTGCATGGCTCGGCGCCGGACATTGTGGGCAAGGGCATCGCGAATCCGATCGCGATGATCTGGTGCGGTGCGATGATGCTCGATTTCATCGGCGAAAAACAATCCGCCAAAATGATTGACGCCGCGATCAAGGCAGTCACGGCAGAGGGTCGCGTGTTGACGCCGGATTTGGGCGGCACGGCGAAAACCAAAGATGTAACTGAAGCGATCATCGGCAAATTGCGTGCGATGACCAAATAGCAAATTTTGAATGTTTGAATGAATGTAGTATAATCGCTTTTGAACGGTGTGCAGAGACGCGCGCCGGAATATCAAGGTGTCGAAGCGCCTCGCAAATCGTTTGCGGGGCGTTTTATTTTTTATCCCAAGGAGGAGTAATGAAGCTCAACGTCAAAGTAGTTGCCCCATTAGTCCTGTGGGCAGTGCTCGCGATCTATCCGTACTTGTTCGGTGCGCCTGCTGGTTTGACTACCAGTGCGTGGTTGTACTTTGCGCTCTTGTCCGCCGTAATTCTGGGCTTGATCCTGGAACCGATTCCTGCCGCGGCGATTGGCTTGATCGGCGTCGCGTTTGCGACCGCGATGCGGTACGTCAACGCCAACATCACCACTTCGATCACGTGGGGCTTGTCCGGTTTTTCGGATACGACCGTGTGGTTGATTTTTGGCGCGTTTGTTTTCTCGATGGGCTATAACAAAACCGGCTTGGGTCGCCGCATCGCGTTGATGCTGGTCAAGTGGCTGGGCGGTAGCACGCTCGGCTTGGGCTATGCGATCACGCTTGCCGATTTGGTGCTGGCGCCCGGCACGCCATCGAACACAGCGCGTAGCGCGGGCACGGTGTTTCCGGTTATTCGCAACATTCCGGCGCTGTATGGCTCGGAGCCGAACAGCCCAACCGCACGCAAAATCGGTTCGTACATCATGTGGACGGCGTTGGCGGCGACGTGCGCGACCAGTTCGCTGTTCATCACTGCGCTTGCGCCGAATGCCGCCGCGTTGACGATAGTCAAGAACACGGCGAAATTGGACATCAACTGGGTGCAGTGGTTCATTGGCTTTTTACCGATGGGCGTGATTTTGCTCGCGGCAATCCCGGCGTTGGTTTATTTCATCTATCCGCCGGAAATTAAAGCGAGTAAGGAAATTCCCGAATGGGCGGGTAAGGAACTCGCCAAGTTGGGACCGGTGACGACCAAGGAATGGATCATGGTTGGCTTGGTCGTGCTCGCCATCTTTTTGTGGATCACCGCTTCGAACACCATGTTCGACCTGCCGTACTTTGGCACGAACTTTATGAACGCGACAACGGTGACGTTGGTCGGCATCGCGTTGATGTTGGTGACCGGCATCGTGACCTGGGATGAAATTCTCAGCAACAAGGGTGCGTGGAATGTGCTCGTGTGGTTCGCCACGTTGGTCACGCTCGCGAACGGCTTGAACATGGTCGGCTTTGTGGGTTGGTTTGCCAAACTCGCCGCCGCGCCATTGGCAGGCATGGATCCGATTATGGCGATGGCGTTGCTGGTTGCGCTGTTCTTCTTTATCCACTATTTCTTTGCGTCGTTGAGCGCGCACACGGCGGCGGTTCTGCCGGTCATCTTGGCAATTGGTATGCAAATCAAAGGCATTCCGCTTTTGCCGTTTGCCTTGTTGCTCGTTTACGCGCTCGGCTTGATGGGCATCATCTCGCCGTATGCGACCGGTCCTTCGCCGGTGTACTATGGTAGTGGCTATATCACGCGCAGTGATTTCTGGAAACTGGGGCTGATCTTTGGCATCATCTTTGTGGTGGTTTTGATCGGCGTCGGGATTCCGTATCTCCAAGCGTTCCCGCCCCAATAACACCGTCTCTGTTCTAAACGCACACGCGCCGTCGAATAAACATATTCGACGGCGCGTGTTTGTTTTACGAGCGACCAATTACTTGTGTCCTTGAAAGCGGTAGCCCAATTCGTGCTCGGTGAAGATATAGCGCGGGCGACGTGCTGGGTCTTGCAGTTTGCGGCGCAGGTTGGAGATGAATACCTTGAGGTTGTCGTAGGCGTGTTCATAACCCGCGCCCCAGACGTGATTCAACAAGACTTCGCGCGCGACGGTGCGCCCTTGATGGCGATACAAGTATTCGAGCAGACGCCATTCGCGCGGCGAGAGTTCGGTTGGCACACCATTCACTTCGAGGGCTTGGGCGTCGAAATCAATGATGAGCGTTTCGTCGCGATAAATGCGCCCGCGTGAGCCGTGATGCATGCGTCGCAACACGGCGCGAATGCGCGCGATCAATTCGGCGTTGCTAAATGGTTTGGAAATGTAATCGTCCGCGCCATCATTCAGCCGGCTGGCTTTTTCCTGGTCGCTGGTGAGCGCCGACATGATCACAATTGGCGCATTCGAGACGGTTCGCAATTCGCGGCACAGTGTGCGTCCATCCTTGCCGGGCATCATAATATCCAACAAAACCAAGTCGGGATGTTGGCGGCGCATCGCGGGCAAACAGTCCTGACTATCGGTGACGGATGCAACACGATATCCTTCGTCTTCCAACAGCACTTGGAGAACCTGGCAAATGATTGGATCGTCATCCACAATTAAAATTGTGTCTTTGCGTTTGCTAACGGGATCCGTTAAATTGGCAATCCCGCTCCGGGGTGATTTGCTGATTTTTGTTTCAGGCTGATCCGCCAAAGTTTTTTTCATACTTGTCTCTTTAACGTAAAACGAAAAGTGGCGCCCTGTCCCGGGCGGCTTTCGACCCACACGGTGCCTTGCATTTCAGCCACCATCTTGCGAACCATCGCCAACCCCAAGCCGTACCCAGGCACACGCCCGCTCGAATTCTTGGCGCGATAATAGCGTTGAAAGACCAACTCTTGCTCTTCGAGCGGGATCCCTTTTCCTTGGTCTTGGACTGCGATTTCAATGTTCTCGTCGCCCACGGTAACAGAAATGGTAATCAGGCTTTGATCCGGCGAATAGTTCACCGCATTTTCGATCAGGTTGCCAAGAATGTGTTCGACGCGTTCGTGGTCTGCCAGGGCGATAGGTGATGGGTGCGAGGCATTGACCTGAAATTGGTGTGAATGGCTATCCATCTGAAATCGTTGGGTGATGGCATAGATGATTGGCATCAGCGCGACGGCGTTCAAATCGACCGGTGTTAATGGCGCAAACGCGTTTTGCTTTTGGATAAAATCGTGAGAGAATTTTCGGACACGGGTGCTTTCACTCTTGAGAATTTTCAAAAGTTTGGCGCGCAGGTCTTTTTTCAAATGTTCTTTTTCGAGTAATTCGGCGGCACTGCCGAGCGCGGTCAATGGCGTACGTAATTCATGCATGAACAATTCGAGCAACTCGGCGCGTTCCAATTCTGCCTGCCGTTCGCGTGACAAGTCCCAAAACGTTCCGATGATGCGGGTGACATTGCCGTTCTCATCGAGCAAGGGCGCGGCGGCTTCGAGAATGGGAATCACCGCGCCGAAACGCTGACGAATCATTCGCCCGGCAATCGGATATACCGGTTGTCGAGTTGTCACGACTTTGGCAATCAATGATTCTGTGTCCAAACCATTGGCATCGGCAAAAATAGTTTGCCACTCGGTGTTCAAGGCATCTTCGTGACGCCAGCCGGTCATTTGCGTCGCGGCAGGGTTAAAGTTGATGATTCGCCCGTCTCGGTCAGTCACGTACAAACCATTCAGACAACTTTCTAGGATGGCTTTTGATTGTCCTTGTTCTTCCACAACTTGCTGGAACAATTGGGCATTATAAATGGCGTTGGTGGTTTGGTTGGCAATCGTGTAGAGTAAATCAATTTCGTGTTGCGACCATCGGCGCGGCGCGTGTTGAATGACGCCCAGTACGCCGATCACTTGGTCTTGCGCGATCAGCGGCACGGCGAGAATCGCGGCGATTCCATTATTGAGAAAGAGATCGCGCGCAAAGCCAGGAATCTGGGGATTGTCTTTGACCTGCTCAATCACGAGCGGCGCGCGTTTTTCGACGAACACAACCCAGAGTTCGTTTAAGCGAATGGGTCCGGGCGAAGTAAAAATGGCGGGCGATGTTTGACGGGTAAATAACTCGACGTGTTTGTCCTGAATCCGTCGCACGTCGGCAATATCGGCGTGCAAAAGTGTTTTCGTCCAGTGCAAGGTGCTGTCGAGAATGGTTGCCAGGTCCAGGTTACGCGAGCAAGCCGTGCTCAACTGCGCCAGCCCTTCCAGTTCGCGTACGCGATCCTGGGTCTGCGCGTACAGATCGGCTTTTTCGATTGCCAGCCCAACTTGGTTCGCAATCGTTTGCGCAAGTTCGATCTCGCCGGGTTGCCAGTTGTGTGGTTGGAGGCAGAGCAAACCGAGCGCGCCCGCAAAGTGATTGTGCGCGAAAAATGGTGCAACTAGCAACGCACGTAGTTCGCGCGTCGCAAATTCGGCGTGGGCCGGATGAGCTACAGATTTGGGCGCGAGCGTATCGTTGACGACAAATGGGTGACGGTGGAGCAACCCCGCGCGCATTTCATCATCCAGTGGAATTTGCTCCGCCAAGTGCAAGCCACTTGTGCGCGTAAATGCGGCATACAAACGCAACACGCCATTTTCCGATATGCGCACGTTACACAGATCGGTGTCGAACAAGGCACGCAGACATTCGATGGTATGTTCGGCAATTGTATGTTGGTCAAGCGACGAAACGAGATTCGCACTCAGCCGCGCCAAACCATCCAGCTCGCGCAGGCGTTTTTGCATTTGTAAATACAAGTCGGCGTTGTCGAGCGCGACCCCAATCTGGTTCCCGACGTTGATTAACAAATTCACATCTGCCGGTTGGTAATGATTGGAGACTTTACTGCCCACAAAAATCGTGCCGATGGGTTCGCCGTGTTGGCGAACTGGCACACCAATCCCGGCGTGGTACCCAAGCGCGCGTGGTCCGGCAAATCCTTCGCCCTGAAAGAGCATTACATCGTCAATCGCGATGATTTGACCTTCCACGGCAACACGGCGCGTGAACGGGTCATCCAATCCCAGCCGTTGAACGTGAACCAAGAATTCGGGACTGACACCTTGGTGAGCAATCAGGTTGAGAAATTCGCGCTGAGGGTCGTTCAGAAAAACGGCGACGGTCTCCATGCCGGTAATGGTGGCGATTTGCTTGCAGACCTGGGTGAGGGTCGAAGCAAGTTCAAAGGGACGACTAAGGATAGCCGCAATGTTGTTGAGCGCATTCAGTTCCACATTGCGCCGATTGAGGATTGAGATGAGCGGCTCTTGATTTGTAACATCGCGGATAATGGTTTGAAATCCGCACGGATTGCCTTGGGAGTCGCGCCTCATTCGCGAGGAAAAGAAAATGGCTTTGATCGCGCCGCTTTTAGCACGCAGGTCGGTTAGCACGTTGACCAAAGACCCGGTTTTGTGCAATTTCTCGCGCATCTCATTGTAAAACGCATCCTGGCTGACGAGAAAATCGGTCACGTGTTTTTCCAACATCTCAGCGCGTGTGTATTCAAGTAATGTGCAGAGGGCGGCATTGACAAAACACACGCGACCATTCAGGTCGCTCTCAAACATGGCGTCGGGCGCTTGTTCGAGAAATTCACGGACCCATGCGGCAGAGGTGTCTCGCGCGGTATCGTGTTGCGCGTGATCAAGCGCATTGCCGATCCAGTCACCCGCGTGCTTGAACCATGTCGGCGTTTCAGCAGTGACACCCAGGATTGTAAATATGCCCAGCACTCGTTCCTGCGCGACCAGCGGGAGGGCGGCGCAGGTGAGGTCGAATTGGGCAAATGTATTTTGCGCCCAGGTGACTGGATCGGCGACCTGGTTTGGCAAGGTGGCGTGTAGATGTCCAAGCAGTTGGGTGGGGAGATGGTGGTGATATGCCAATTCTAATTGGGGTGTGGCGAGGAAGATGCACCCGCCAACGCCATCGAGAGATTGGCAGACGATGTCGAACGTGGCAAGCAAAAGCGCGTGCGCGTCGGAAGCGTGTTGTTGCAACGCATCAACGAGCCGCACGAGGGTCGGTTCGTTGGTTGGCGCGACTAGATGATTGGATGAAATTATGGGTGGTGCTTTAGGCATAGTTGGTGCATCTATCTGCGAGAAATCAAACAACGCGTGCGCATCATCACTCGACCGATTATATCTTGATTCAAGGTGCTAGGCAAAAAAAGAAACCGGCAGACCAGCGCCCTTGCTAGTCTGCCGGTTCGCGCGTTACAACGCGCGCGGTCTATCCAAACCCAATCAGAAAACGCGAGATGATCAGTTTTTGAATTTGCGAGGTGCCTTCGTAAATTTGCATGATCTTGGCGTCGCGCATGAATTTTTCGACCGGATAATCGCGCATGTAACCCATGCCGCCGACAATTTGTACCGCATCCGTCGTCACCTTCATCGCCATGTCCGCCGCGTATTGTTTCGCCATCGAAGCTTCCTTGTTGTTCGGCTCGCCCTGGTCGAGCAACCATGCCGCGCGCCAGCACAACAAACGCGCCGCGTCAATTTCGGTTGCCATGTCCGCGAGCATGAATTGGATGGCTTGTTGCTTGGCGATGGGACGCCCGAATTGTTTGCGTTCCTGTGCGTACGCGAGCGCGAAATCGAATGCCGCGCGCGCCACGCCGACCGCGCCGCTGGCAATCACCGGGCGCGAGTGGTCGAACGTTTGCATCGCGATAAAAAATCCTTCGCTCTCTTCGCCCAGCCGATTTTCTGCCGGCACGAACACATCTTCAAAATGCACCTGCGCGGTGTGCGATGCGCGGATGCCCATTTTCTTTTCCTTCTTGCCGGGCTTGACGCCTGTGTAACCACCTTCGACAATGTACGCGTCAATTCCATCCGCGCCCTTGCTCGGGTCCTGAGTTGCGAACACGACATAGACATCCGCGAGACCGCCGTTCGTGATGAAATGTTTTGTGCCGTTCAACACGTACCCGCCGTCCACTTTTTTCGAACTGGTTTTGATGGACGCGGCGTCGCTCCCGGCTTCCGGTTCGGTGATCGCGTACGCGCCGAGCATCGGGTTGCCATCCTTGCGTTTGCCGGTGGCGAGCATTGACAGATATTTTTTCTTTTGCGCGTCGTTGCCGGCAATCATAATCGGCAATGCGCCGAGCATGATCGCGCCCATCGAAGTGCCAATGCCGGCGCAACCCCAGAACAATTCTTCGGAGACGATGCAATCGGTCAGGTGGCTCGTCACGCCCGCGCCGCCGTACTCTTCCGGAATTTGGTACGCGAGCAAGCCCACGTCGGCGGCTTTACGCATGACAGACCAGGGAAATTCTTCCTTTTCGTCGAACTCGGGCGCGACAGCGCGGATTTCCTTTTCCGCAAACTCGTGCGCCATTTCTTTCATTTGAACTTGTTCTTCGGTCAGGTCAAACCCAAGCATGTTTTCCTCCCTCGTCGGATAGAAATTTACGATTGTGGTTGAACGCTAGGCGAGTTGTGCCGTGATGGCTTCTTCGAGCGCTTTGGTGTCTTTGGTTTCCAACGCTTCGGCGGCGTGCACAATATTGCCTTCGGCATTAATAATCACAATGCCCACCGGATTTTCGACGCCGAATAATTTATACACGGCTTGCGATGGATCGTACATCGCCGGAAACTTGGCGCCCATCTGTTGCATGAACGATTTTGCCATCGAGACGCTGGGCAATTTGTACGAGACCGTGATGATCTCAACCTTGTCGCGCAGGCGCGTCCAGATTTCCTTGACCGCTTTGATTTGCGCCGGGTCCACGCGCGTGCTGGAAAAAATCAGCGCGACCGGTTTTTTGCCCTTGTAATTGTCCGAGTTGATTTCCGGTCCAGTCAGATTCATACCTTTGAACGCCGGGGCGGGCGTGCCAACTGCGAGCAATGCCATGTGTCCTCCTTCTCCTGGGTCAAAATATGATTGGCGATTTTCGTTTGCATCGTCGCAACGAAAATCGAAAATCCTAGTTGCGTTTGAGACCGTTGATGATCGTGTCGGAATAAATGGCGGCAATCTGTTGCGGAGTCAGGCGACCTGCGGGCGAGTACCATTGATACAACCAGTTGCACATGCCCAGGATCGCAAGCGTGGTCAATTTCACGTCCGTTGCGCGAAATTCGCCGGCAGTGATGCCTTGCTGAATAATTTTTTCGAGCAGGCGCGCGTGCTCTTCGGCTTCGGCACGGACCTGGGCGTAACGCCGATTGGCGAGTGCGCGTCGTTCGGCGAGATAGACGGCGTAAATATCGAGTTGGTCGCAGAGAGCGGTGAGGTGGAGTTCGATGGCGCGTTGGAGTTTTTCAGTGGGCGAAATTTTGGAAGCGAGAATCGTTTCGAGTTCGCGCGTCATCGCGCCGGCACTGCGCTCAAAAATTCGAAAGAGGAGTTCGTCTTTGCTGGAGATGTAATGGTAGAGACTGCCTTTTTGCAGACCCACCGCGTCGGCAATGTTTTGCATCGAGGTGGCATGGTACCCTTTTTCGCGAAAGATGCGCACGGCTTCGGCAAAGATGTGTTCGTCTTTGCTTGCCGCCTCCGCCGCGATTTTTTTACGCATCCACCCTCCTCGTCCGCGAGGAATAATCTACCGACCGTTTGGTAGATTCATTATATCTGCTTGCTGGAGGGTTGTCAAACGCTGGACGTTTTGCGAATCGCCAAAACTTGAGTTATAATGCCTGCGAATTTTTGGAGAGGAGTCACGTTTGCGCGCGCTAATCACCGGACTAAACGGTTTCGCCGGCAGTCATCTCGCCGATTTCTTGCTCACGCAACCGGATGCGACCATCATCGGCGCGGGATTGGGCGACACGAAAAATTTGGCGCACCTGGGCGCGCGCGTTCCTTTTATCGAAGGTAACCTCACCGACCCGCGCGTTGCCGAAACGGGGATCCTGGTCGGCCCGGTGCTTCACGCGCCGCGATCCCTGCCCGCGAACCTTCGGCT
>CAZPIR010000006.1:17172-24448 GCA_964586085.1 uncultured Anaerolineaceae bacterium
CACAACCTGACCGGATATATCATCTGGCCGGGCAAGCGTTTCCCCCGATCTCTTGGCAAGACCCCTGGACGACAATTGAAATCAATTTGCGTTCACAAGTGAATTTGTTGAGCGCGCTTGTGCGTCTCAACCTGTCGCCGCGCGTGTTGGTCATTGGCTCGATGGACGAGTACGGACACGTTGCGCCGGATCAAATTCCGGTGACCGAGGAGACGCCTTTGCGTCCCGACAGTCCGTACGGCGTGAGCAAAATGGCGCAAGATTTTTTGGGCTTGCAATATTTTCTCAGCCATCACGTGCCAATCATTCGCGTGCGTCCCTCGAACCACATCGGACCGCGTCAGAACGATCAATTCGTCACGTCGAATTTTGCCAAGCAAATCGCCGAGATTGAAATCGGCAAACGCGAGCCGGTTTTGCGCGTGGGCAACTTGAGCGCGCAACGCGATTTCAGCGATGTGCGCGATATGGTGCGCGCGTATTATTTCGCCATCGAGCGCGGCGAGCCGGGTGAAGTGTACAACATCGGCAGTGAGTCGGCGGTTTCGATTCAGCACATTGTCGAGTTACTGCTCGCGCACAGTCGGGTGCCGATTCGCATCGAGCAAGACCCAACGCGCTTGCGTCCCTCGGACACGCCGCTGATGTATTGCAGTGCGACCAAGTTCCGCGCGCAAACCGGTTGGCGACCCACCATTGCCCTCGAACAGAGCTTGCAAGATATTCTAGATTACTGGAGAACTCAGGTAGGACATTAATGAAAAAGAAAGCGTTAATTACCGGCATTACCGGTCAAGACGGCAGTTATCTCGCCGAGTATTTGCTCGAACAAGGTTACGATGTGATCGGCATGGTGCGACGCACTTCGACGATCAACTTTGAACGCATTCAACACTTTCAAGATAAAGTCTGCATTGTGCAAGGCGACCTGCTCGATCAAGTTTCATTGATTGACATTGTGCGCGAACATAAACCGACCGAAGTGTACAACCTTGCCGCGCAATCGTTCATCCCCACGTCGTTCAAACAACCGGTGCTCACCGGCGAATTTACCGCGCTCGGCGTCACGCGCATGCTCGAAGCAATTCGTATCGTCAATCCGGAAATTCGTTTCTATCAAGCGTCGTCGTCGGAAATGTTTGGCAAGGTTGTCGAGATTCCGCAAAAGGAAACGACGCCATTTCATCCGCGCAGTCCGTACGGTGTCGCCAAAGTGTACGGACACTGGATCACGGTCAACTATCGCGAATCGTACAATCTGTTTGCCGTCTCCGGCATTTTGTTCAATCACGAATCGCCGCGTCGAGGTTTGGAATTTGTGACCCACAAGGTCACGTACAATGCGGCCAAGATTGCATTGGGCTTGGCGGATAAATTGCCGATGGGTAACCTGGACTCGCAACGCGATTGGGGTTATGCGCCCGATTACGTGCAGATGATGAACCTGATGCTCCAGCAAGACCATCCCGAAGATTACGTCATCGCCACTGGTCGCACACACTCGATCAAGCGTTTGTGCGAAGTGGCGTTTGCGTGCGTGGACCTGGATTGGCAACGTTACGTGTACGTGGACGAAGCGTTCTTGCGTCCCGCCGATGTGGATTTGCTCATCGGTGATCCGAGCAAAGCCAAACAAAAACTGGGTTGGGAACCGCACGTCACGTTCGAGCAAATGATCGAAAAGATGGTGCAGGCGGATCTCGTCGCATTGAAGAAACAACATAACCTGTAAATGGAAAAACTTTTTGGCACCGACGGCATTCGCGGCGTGGCAAATCAATTTCCGCTCACGCCGGAGTTTGTGACGCGGATTGGCAGTGCGATTGGTCAAGTGGTTGGGCGCGGCTCGATGCGTCCGCGCGCCTTGATCGGACGCGACACGCGCATTTCCGGTCCGATGATCGAAAATGCGCTTGCCGCCGGCTTGATGGCGCAAGGGTTCGACACGTTGCACGTCGGCGTGTTGGCAACGCCCGGCATGGCGTATCTCACGCGCGAGCTGGGCGCGCAGTGCGGCATTTCGATTTCGGCGTCGCACAATCCGTTCCAGGATAACGGCATCAAAGTTTTTGGCGGCGATGGCTTTAAGATTCCGGACGCGCGCGAGAATGAAATCGAAACGCTCGCGCAAACGGAATTGGCGCAGGGTACGACGGCGGAACATGTGGGACATCGTTACGATGATCCCGCGTTGGTTGAAAAGTATTTCGATTTTGTGCTCAGCGTACTGCATCGTCAAACTATTTTGCGCGGCAAACGCATTGTCGTAGATTGCAACAACGGCGCGGCATTTCAACTCGCGCCGCGTGTTTTGCGTGTGTTGGGCGCGCAAGTCATTCTGTTGAATGGCGAGCCGGACGGCATCAATATCAATCGCGGGTACGATTCGCTCGAACCAAAATTATTGCGCGAGGCGGTTCTGCAGGAACATGCCGATTGGGGTGTGCAGTTTGACGGCGACGGCGACCGTGCGGTGTTCGTGGACGAGTTGGTCATTTATGTGGACGGCGATTTTGTGCTTGCCATCCTCGCACGTGATTTGCGCGCGCGCGGTTTGTTGATTGGCGATGTGCTCGTCTCGACGGTGATGGCAAATGCCGGTCTCGAAGAATCGTTGCGGCAAGCCGGTATCACGCTCGAACGCACGGCGGTCGGAGATCGCTGGGTGACCGAACGCATGCGCGCGTGCGGCGCGTTGATCGGCGGCGAGCAATCGGGGCACGTCATTTTGTTCGATGGCGGGCACACGACCGGCGATGGTCTGTACACCACCGTGCGTCTCGTCGAAGTGTTGATGCGGACTGGCAAAACCTTGTCGCAACTTGCCGCGTGCATGACGCGTTATCCGCAAGTGCTGGTGAATGTGCGCGTGCCGCACAAGCCGCCGCTCGAACAACTTGTTGCGATCCAGGCGCGCGTTGAACAGGCGCGGCAACATCTGGGTGACGGCGCGCGAATTTTACTGCGTTATTCCGGCACCGAAAATCTGGCGCGCGTGATGATCGAAGGCAAGGACGCGCAAGCGATTGAATGCGAAGCGAACGCGATTGCGAACGTAATCAGGGAAACGATAACCTAAAATTTTGAATTGCGGATTTTTGATTTTGAATTTGAAAATCGAAAATTCTGAGGACACAATGCCCGCTCAAATTAAATTCGGAACCGACGGTTGGCGCGGTATCATCGCCGACGATTACACGTACGATAATTTGCGACGTTGCGCACACGGCATGGCGCAGTATTTGATCGCGACCAAGCAAACAACGCGCGGTCTCGTCATCGGGTACGACACACGCTTCTCCGCCGAGATTTTCGCGCAGATCGTCGCCGAAGTGATTGCGGCGCATGGCATCAAGGTTTACCTCGTAGATCGTCCCACGCCAACGCCGGTTATTTCGTACTCGATCCTGGATAAAAAAGCGCACGGCGCGGTGAACCTCACCTCGTCGCACAATCCGCCCATCTGGGGCGGGTTCAAGGTGCGCGCGGATTACGCCGGCGCAATTGCGCCGGATGGATTGAAACAGATCGAGTCGCTGATTCCCGCGCCGGAAACCGCCAAGCGGATGAATTTCAAGGACGCCCAAGCGCAAGGTCTCGTCGAAATTTTCGATCCCAAGCCGGCGTTTCGCAAACAACTCGACAAGCTGGTGAACATCGAGCCACTGCGTCAAGCCGGTCTCATTGTGGCGGTGGATTCGATGTGGGGCGCGGGCATAGGGTGGTTCAAAGAAATTCTCGCGGGCGGCACGACGCGCGTTGTCGAGATTCACGATCATCGCAATCCCAGTTTTCCGGAAATGAACAATCCCGAACCGATCTCGCCGAACGTGGATGGGTTGATGGCGCTCGTCAAACGCGAGCACGCGCATCTCGGCATTGCGACTGACGGCGATGCGGATCGCGTTGGTGCTTCGACGGAAAAAGGCGTGTTCATCAATCAATTGCAAATGTACGCTCTGCTCACGCTCTACTTGCTCCAAGTGCGCGGTCAGCGCGGCGCGATTGTGAAAACACTCAACACCACTTCGATGCTCGACACCTTGGGAAAACGTTTCAATGTGCCGGTGTATGAAACCGGGGTCGGCTTTAAATATGTCGCACCAAAAATTTTGGAAACGAACGCGCTCATCGGGGGCGAAGAGTCCGGCGGTTTCGCGTTCCAGGGCCACATTCCCGAACGCGATGGCATCGTCGCCGGTTTGTATTTGATGGACTTTGTTGTGCAAACGGGCAAGACGCCTTCGCAGTTGCTTGATTATCTTTTCGAGTTGGTCGGTCCGCATTATTACGAGCGCATTGACACGGATTTCCCGGAAGCAGAACGCGGCGCGATCATCGCGCGTTTGCAATCTGCCCAGCCGCGCGAGTTGGGTGGTTTCAAGGTCACCAGCATTAACTTGATGGACGGTTTCAAATATCTGCTCGACGATGGCGGCTGGCTGTGCATTCGTTTTTCCGGCACCGAGCCGATTATGCGATTCTATGTCGAGACAACCCAGGAAAATCGACGGCGCGATTTGCTCGATGCCGGGTTGAAATTGGCGGGATTACGATAACAAGCGACCGAGGACGGAAGACGAATGCCCGATGCGATTATTCGTCCCCCGTCTTTCGTCCTTTGTCCAAACCATGATTGACGTACACTGTCATCTCGACGACGCGCAATTTGCGAACGACCTCGATGCCGTCATCGAGCGGGCAAATGCGGCTGGCGTGGATACGATCATCACCGCCGGCGCGGATGTGGCGACGAGTCGCGCGGCGGTTGCGCTCGCGGAAAATTATCCGAATGTGTTTGTGGTCGTCGGCATTCATCCGCAAGCCGCGCACACGTTCGATGAAAATTCGTTCGCGGAAATTTGCGAACTCGCCACGCACGACCAGGTCGTTGGCATCGGTGAAATTGGTTTGGATTTTTACTGGCAAGAAAATCCCGCGCGCGAAATCCAGGAACAAAATTTTGTGGCGCATCTCGAGCTTGCCGCCGAGTTAAACAAGCCGGTCGTGATCCATGATCGCGATGCGCACGCCGAGTTGATGGCGATTCTCGCGCAACGCCGCGAGCTGCGCGGCATCTTGCACTGTTTTTCCGGCGATCTCGCGATGGCGGAGCAAGCGATTGACCTGGGTTATCTGATTTCGTTCGCCGGGAATGTGACGTTCAAAAATGCGCAACGCTTGCAAGACATCGCGCGCGTTCTGCCGCTCGATAAAATGGTGATCGAAACCGACGCGCCGTATCTGTCGCCTCTGCGTGGACGGCGCAACGAATCGGCGAACGTTGTGCGCGTCGCGGAAAAAATTGCGCAAATAAAAAATATGGAACTCGTGTCGGTCGCACAGACGACCGCGCAAAATAGCCGGACGCTGTTTGGTTTGGCAACAGCAAGGTAGTGTGAACTTTGGGTCTCAATTCGATTTTTGCTCCGATTCAAGTGGAGTTGCAAGAAGTTGAAGTGCGTTTGCGCCAATCGGTGCAAGTGGATTACGCGCCGCTGACCGGCGTGTTCGAGGCGTTGATTGAAAGTGGCGGCAAGCGTGTGCGCCCGGCGATCGGCATTCTTGCGAGTCAATTCGGTCGCGCGAAACCGGACGAAATGTACACGCTCGCGATCACGGTCGAGTTGGTGCACGCGGCGACCTTGATTCACGACGACCTGATTGACAAGTCGCCGATGCGGCGCGGCAGTCCGACGCTCAACTCGCGGTGGAGCGGCACGGCGACGGTGCTCGCCGGCGATTTTCTGCTCGCGCGCGCGGCAGACCTGGCTTCGAACATTCAGCATTTTCGCGTGATGCGGATTTTCGGACGCACGTTGATGGCGATTTGTGAAGGCGAGATTCGGCAGGACTTTGGCGGTGCGAACTGGCCCCCCAATCGCGAAGAATACTATCGGCACATTGATCGCAAAACCGGCTCCTTGTTCGCCGCGAGTGCAGAGGGTGGCGCGGTGATTGCTGGTCTCTCTGAAACAGAAATTGATGCGTTCATCGCGTATGGTCGCGACCTGGGTCGCGCGTTCCAAATCGTGGACGACATTCTCGATTTCACATCGGACGAACGCCAACTGGGTAAACCGGTCGGAAGCGATTTGCGACAGGGCACGTACACGTTGCCCGTGTATTATTTTATGGAGCAAGACCCGCGCGGCGCGAACCTGGCTGAGCGCATGAACGAGATTGACGAACTGGTGGACGTGATTCGCAACTCGCCGGCGATTGAGGCATCGAAAGTGGAAGCGCGCGTACTTGCCAAGCAAGCGACGGATGCGCTCGCGATTTTTCCGGACACGCCCTACCGCCGCGCGCTGATCGAGTTGGCAAATTACATGGTGGAGCGAACGCTCTGAGTGGACATTTCGATTATCATCGTCAGTTGGAATGTGTGTGAGTTGTTGCGGCAATGCCTGACATCAGTCGCTAGTCAACAGTCAACAGTCAACAGTCAACCATCCAGACTGGCGACTGAAACCATCGTCGTGGACAATGCCTCGCACGATGGCACAGTCGAAATGCTCCGCGCCGAATTTCCCGCTGTGCGCGTGATTGCGAATTCTGCAAACCTGGGATTTACCCGCGCGAATAATCAAGCCCTTGCGATGGCGCAGGGGCGTTATCTTTTTCTGCTCAACCCCGACACGGAACTGCGCGCCGATGCGTTGCAAAAAATGTTCGAGTACGCCGAGCAAAATCCGCGTGTTGGCATCATTGGTCCGCAACTTTTTTATGGCGACGGTTCAATTCAATCGTCGCGTCGCCGATTTCCCACCCGCGTAACCGCTTTCCTCGAATCCACGATTTTGCAACAATGGTTTCCCCAGAATCGCACGCTCACCCAATTTTACATGCGCGACACGCGCGACGACGAGACCCAGCCAGTAGATTGGATCAACGGCTCGGCGATGTTTGTGCGCCGCCAAGTGTACGATCAGGTCGGCGGATTCGACGAAGCGTTTTTCATGTACTCGGAAGAACTCGATTGGTGTCGCCGCGCGAAAAACGCGGGCTGGCAAATCGTTTACTTGCCGAGCGCGCAAATTACGCATTACGAAGGCAAATCGTCCGAGCAGGTCGTCGCGCAACGCGATATTTATTTTCATTCAAGCAAAATTCGATATTACAAAAAATACCACGGCGCGTTTTTCGCCGAAATCCTGCGCGTGTTTTTGCTTGCAACATTCGCTTTTCAAATTGTGCGTGAAAGTGTAAAATGGGTGTTGGGTCACAAACGTGAACTGAGAGCACAGAGAGTCAAGGCGTATTGGCAGGTGAT
>CAZPIR010000007.1:0-24336 GCA_964586085.1 uncultured Anaerolineaceae bacterium
GTTGCGGATTTTGATTTGGACAAGGACATTTTTTGTCACGAGTAAACAGCGAGACAGTGGGACAGTGAACAGGCGAACTGTTCACTGTCCACTGTCTACTGACCACTATTTGTCGAGCCAGGTAAGATTCAACCCGTCCGATGCATCCATCATCATCAGCGCGGGCGACGTCCCAGACTTGTAGCCCTTGACATAGTTGCGCCATGCCTCAGACCACGGCAAGCCGGCGACATAGATCGTCGCGGCATCGTCTTGCACGAGTTGGACAACTTGCTTGTAGATATCCTTGCGTTTGTTCGTGTCCGCTTCGGCGCGACCCTTGCTGAGCAAGTCCGCCATCTGCGGCGAATCGTAACCGCCGACGAGCCAGTTCGAGCCGCTCGCTTTTTCGAGATAGCCGTACGGGCGATCCGGGTCAAAGATGCCGGTCATTGTGCCGATCAAGATGTCATAATCGTACGCCGCGCCTTTTTTGTTCCACGCGGCGGAATCCACCATGTCGAATTCGACGGTGAAACCGATCTGACCCAGCATCGCCTGCAACAACTCGGTGCGATCCTTTTGGTTCGCCATCAACATCACTTTGATCTTGGTACCTTGCGGCAAACCGGAGGCTTTGAAATAATCTTTGGCTTTGGCGACGTCGAGTTTGGGCATGGGCACATCGAGATACCAACCATCCGTTTTGGCGAACGGTTGATTATGCACTTGACCCAGCCCAAAGAAAATCGCGTCGTTGTACATGTTGCGATCAAACGCGGACGCCACCGCGAGACGCGCGTTCTTGTTCGCGAAGGGTTCGCGTTTGGTGTTCATCACGAAACGCTCGCCCGAGTTGATGTAATACACGTTCGTCGTAAAGCTGGCATCTTGCTTGTCGTTCAGCTTTTTCACATCGGCGTACGGCAACTCTTCGGTCATGTCCACTTCGCCGGTGCGAATCGCGTTGAGCCGCACGTTCGGGTCAGTGATGACTTTGAGGACGACCGTATCAAGAAGCGGTTCGCCTTTCTTCCAATAGTCGGCGAATTTTTTGAGCGTGTACGAATCGCCGGGCTTGACCGCGTCCACCATAAACGGACCGGTGCCAATGATTTTGGCGAACGACCCATCGGCGTTGTACGAACTCTTGTGAATGATCGCCGAGCGATTCAACAGCGCGAGATAGTTGAGGAAGGGACCACTCCCGCTCGTGATCATGAACTTGATCGTGGACTTGTCCACCACTTCGGTCTTGAGACCAATACCTGCGTACGTGCCGCGCATCAACGTGCCGGCTTTTTCGTCGAGGATGCGGTCGAAAACCCATTTCACATCGTCGGCGGTCATTTCTTGACCGTTGTGGAACTTGACGCCTTTGCGAAGCGCAAACGTCCAGGTCTTGCCATCGGCGGACGTGTCCCACTTTTCTGCGAGCACGCCGACGAATTTACCGGCACGATCCGGCGCGACGAGTTGTTGCGCGACGAGAATGCTCAAGCGAATGTCGCCGTACTGATTCGCCTTGAGCGGGTCCATCGAGGTCACATCTTCTTTCATCGCAAAAGTCAACGTGCCGCCCGACTTGGGCGTGCCAGCGGCAGGCTTGGTCGCTTCGACCTTGGGTGCGGCGGTCGGCGCCGTCGTTGCCACCGGCGCTTTGGTCGGTTCAGCCGCTTTGGGCGCGGCAGTTGGCGCCGGCGCAGATGTTGGGGCAGGCGCTTTGGTTGGCGGCGCCGAGGTTGGCGCGGCAGTCGGCGCGGTGCACGCGGCGACCAAGACCATCACTAACACAAGTGCGAGTACGAGTGTTCGTTTCATACTTTCTCCTCCGAAAAATTTTGTCCACGCAGAAACAGGCATCGTCACAAATCTTTCCTTGGGCAATCGCAACGATTCATCTTCTGGTGGCGAGTATCTAGCCCAGACGAATCCTGGGGTCGAGAATCGTGTAAACCACATCCACCGCAAGATTCACAGCGACCACCATCACGGCGATCACCAGAATCACACCTTGCACAACCGGATAATCGCGTCCGAAAATACTGTCCACCACCAGCAAGCCAATACCGGGCCACGCGAAAATCGTTTCGACGACGACGGCGCCGCCAAAAAGAAAACCGAGTTGCAAGCCCACCATCGTCACCGTTGGAATCAAGGCGTTGCGCAACGCGTGACTCAGAATCACCGCGCGCTCTTTCAAGCCCTTGCCGCGCGCGGTGCGTACGTAATCGCGACTCAACTCTTCGAGCATCGTCGAACGCGTGAGCCGACTCGTCGTCCCGGCGAGCGACCACCCGAGCGTGATCGCCGGCAAAATCAAATGCTGAATGGATTTGCCGAAATCGGCGAACGGCGAAATGTAACCAATCGAGGGAAGCCAGCGCAAGTACACCGCAAAGATCAAGGCGAGCATAATGCCCGCCCAAAAATTCGGGAGCGAGATGCCAAAGATGGCGAATGCCATGGCGGAAAAATCAATCCAGGTATTGCGCTTGATCGCGGCGAGGATGCCGAGTGGGAGCGCAATGAACAGCGAGAACAAGAGCGCGGCGAACGAGAGGAACAAGGTCGCGGGCAAGCGTTGCCCGATTAAATCGAGGACCGGCATTTGCGCTTTGTACGAGCGACCCAGGTCGCCGACGACCGCGCGTCCAATCCATTTCAAGTACTGCACGACAATGGATTCATCGAGACCCAGCTCGTGGCTGAGCGCGGCGCGGCGCACCTCGTCCATGCCTTCACTGCCGTACATCACGTCAATCGGATCGCCGGGAACGAGGCGAATCAATGCAAACGCGATGACAGACATTAAAAGGAGAATCGGCAAAAGTGAAAACGCGCGGCGAGCAATATAAGCAAACATTGTATTCCTGTCAGTTCAAAAATGCTGACAAAAAAGCCGACGCAGATAAACCCTGCATCGGCTTGTACGGCAATGATAACACCTGCCGGTCAAATCGGGGTCAAAAACTGGTTCAGGTTAGTGTCACGCGCCTTGGGGAAATCCGCGCAAAATTATTTGATGCTCGCAAGTTGATTGGGCAATTCGGTTAAACGGCGTATGCGCGGCGCAATGCGATAATCCGGGTACCAATTGTCGCGATCAAGCAAGATGGCGTCCCAGCCCGCGCCGCGCGCGCCAGCCACATCGGTGTGCGGACTGTCGCCCACGTACAGCAACTCGCGCGCCTCACATCGCGCCAATTCCGCCGCGTGATCGAAAATCGCGCGCGCCGGTTTTTCTGCGCGCACCAATGCCGAGACGACCACGTGCGCGAAAGGGTCGCCAAGACCCAGTGTTTGTAAAACATCTGCGAGGTTGGGCGTAAAATTTGAAACGACGCCGAGCATGTAACCACGCGCCTTGAGAGCATCGAGCGCAGGACGCGCATCGTCGAACGCGCGATTGAACGTGCCACGTCGAAACTCGCAATAGAGCTGTGTGATGGCGGCATCATCGCGCGCGAGTCCAAGCCGCGACCAACCATCGGCGAACAACGTGCGCCAAAATTTTTCGCCCACGCTTTCATCGAGCGAGAGCGGCGGCGATTGACGCGCACGTGCCGGAATCTCATCGTCGAGCGCGGCGTACATTTTGCGCGCGGCATCCAGGTCGAGCGCGACACGCCGAGCACACCCAAGCGCAACGTACTCGCGCGCGACACGCTCGCGGTCCAGACTCATCAACACGCCGCCCACATCAAAAAAGATGGCACGATATTTCATACTGGCTTGCGTTTTTTGTCCTGATAGCGAATAAAAAACGGATAACCGACCGCCGATAAAATCGCGAACATGAACCACTGCGAGGCGTATGCAATATTCGAGCCATCACTCAACGCGAGTTCGGGGTCGGTGCGAATCGGCAGTTTGGGTTGTTGTCCCGGCACCGGCTTGGGCGCGTTGCGGTCGGGTGATTGTTGGAGGTAGACCGGCAATAGCGGGTACGGCATTTGCTCGGCGATGCGCGGCAGGTTGACCAGGTTCCACAATTTGAGCGCGCCACTCGAATCCGATGCGCCGGCGGTTTGCACTTGCGAAACACGAATGATGCCGCTGACCTGCGCGTTCACCGGCTCGTCGAATTTTTTCCAATTCTCCAACGCGGCTTCAGTTTGCGGCAACCAGCCACGATCAATCAACACGGCTTGCTTGGTTCCGCTGATGACGAGCGGCGTAAGCAAGCGCGTGCCAATCGCATTCTCGTTCCAGACCTGGTTCCGCCAACCGACCTGGTTTGCAAAATCGTACGTGCCGACAACCGTGACCGCGCGGTACTCGAGTTTGAGCAAATCGCCGCTCAACATGTCGAGCGTGAGCGGGACGGGCGCGGCGGCAATCGAATCGGTGATGCGCTTGTCGGCGGCAACACGTTGCGCGTTGCGATCAATCTGCCAGATGCCCAGTCGGATAAACACGCCGCACAAGACGACGACAAACAAGGTCATCCAACGCCATTTTGCGCTGAGCATAGTTTTTAACATAGTCATAGTTTCAATCAATCCTGGAAAGCTGGAAAGTTCAAGCGGGACGATCTCGCTTGAGTACGATACGCGGATAACCAATCGCCACCATCGCGGCGAAAGCGAACCATTGGATCGCGTACACCATGTGCGACCCTTCACTCAAATCGAGTTCGGCGGGCATTCGCCGTGGCGATGCGCTCGCCGGGATTGCCGATTGTCCTGGCACACTGACAAAACTTTTTGCGGTGTCTTCGAGCACAATCGCCGTGCCACTTGGCGTTTGTTGAATATAGACCGGCAATAGCGGATGCGACACTTGGGCGGCGATACGTTCGACATTGGCAAGATTCCAAACCGGATGTGCGCCGGGCGGATCATTGATGCCGCCAAAATCCGGTTGCGCTTGCGCGAGTCGAATCACGCCGCGCACCTCAATTGTTCCGGATTCGTTATATTTGCTCCACTTGGCTGGACCCGCATCATCGAACGGAATCCAGCCGCGATTCACAAGCACCGCTTGTTGCGTTCCACTGATGACGAGCGGCGTCAACAACGTCACGCCAACCTGATTCTTGTACGCTTGATTGCGTAACGCGACCTGTTGCGAAAAATCGTACGCGCCGATGACGCGCACGGGACGATATTCCATTTGCGTCAAATCAGTTTTGAGCGCATCGCCCGCTAATTCCAGCGGCGACGCGTTGACCTGGGCGTTGACGCGCGCGTTGAAGACACGGCGTTGTTGCAGGCGATCCAGTTGCCACGCGCCCAAGCCACCCATCACCAACACGGCGACGAACGCAAGCAAAGTTGTGAGCCAGCGTTTGCGGCTAAAAAAAATTCCCAGCATCACGCCGGTTCCGTTTTATTGCGCGGCTTGAGGGGCCACATCACCAAACTGTACAACACGATCAAGGTCGCCATTGGCGGACCGGCGAGAAAGATCGCTTGAAAGCGTGTGGCGAAATCCACGCGCGGACGCACGTTCACACCCAATCGGCGCGACGGTTCAAACGAGCACGCGTACGAATAATCATTCGGTTCGGTCATGTTCAAGGTCGCACTCGTGCCCGGCGGGACGAACGTCGGACCAAGTTGATGGCTCGTCGAATCCTGGTTCGTCACGACGAGCACATCGCCGACGACGAACATCATATCTTTGGGAATCGAAGGCACCGCTTGACCGGCGGCAATGCGTTCGGCAGTACCGGCGGGAACCACCAATTCGATGCGTTGCGGTTCGCGGTCGAGATTGTTCTTGACGACGAGGAACGCGCTTTCGCTCAAAAGATACGCGAGGAGGCAACCCAGGATCAACGAAGCCCAAATACGCCCCCAGAGCGTGTTGAGAAAATAATCCCTCACGTTAATTCCTTGTTTCACTCAACAAGTGTTGAATATCCTGCGCCATGTTATCCGGGGTTTCACCAAACGCAAACGTCATTCGCAAATTACCACGCGGGTCAATCACGTACACCTGCGAACTGTGGTCCATCAAATAGCCGAGCGCGCTCGTGGATTCTTGGCGCGCGCGATATACGCCGTACGCCTTCCAGGTCGGCGCGAGTTCGGCTTCGGTGCCCGTCAAGCCGATGAACGACGGATCGAAACTCGGCACGTACCCTTGCAAGCGTTCCGCCGTGTCACGCTCGGGATCAACCGTGACGAACAAAAATTGCACCCGGTCGGCTGGTTGTCCTAATCGCGCGCGCGTGCGTTTCAAATCGGAGAGCGTCGTCGGGCACACATCGGGACACGAGGTGTAGCCGAAATACAACACGACCAACTTGCCGGAGAATTTACTCAACTGCAACGGCTTGCCATCGTGCGCGGTCAAGGTAAAATCGGCGGCGCGGGTGGGCGGCTCGATGACCGAGCCGTGAAAAGCATAAGGCTGGGTTGCCATCCACACTCCTGCCGCCACCAACAGCAGGACGAATAGCCCCAGCCCTCGGACTAGATTTTTTTTCATTTGTCATTACCAAGAGACGGGTGATGACTCACCCGTCTCAACTTGCATGTTATTTGACTGCGATGGTACCCATCAGATAGAGCGCGGGATAAAAGAATTGCCACACGACATCTACAAAGTGCCAATAGTTTGTGCACGCTTCGACTGCCCAATGTTTTTCGGCGGAATAATGTCCGCGTAAACCATTGCGCAGGATTATACCGAGAAACAACACTCCGGTCAAAACGTGAAACGCGTGCATCCCGGTCATGATGTAAAACACCGAACCTTCCGCGCCATCGGCGGGACCGAACGGCGCGATGCGCCACTCGACGCCGACCACGCCGGCGAGAAAGACCAACCCCAAGGTCATCGTAATCGCGGTGCTGATGAGAAAGCCGCGTCGGTTGCCGTGCTTGATGTAAATTTCCGCGCGATTCATAAAGAAACTGCTGACCAACAAAATCGCGGTCACACCCAAACCCAGGTATTGGTTCAATTCCGGGCGATGGTTACCGAGTAGATAAAAGCGGGTGACGAGCAAACCGGCAAACATGAACGAATCGGAAATGATAAAGAGCCACAAGCCCAGCCGATTGTCCGCTAATTTTTTTCGATAGTCGTCTGCGTGTGCGGTTACAGCGGACATTAGTGTTCCTCCCCATCCAAGTTGAACAAGCGCGGCAGGTGCATGTAAAATTCCAGGATCAACGCGATGTCAATGAATGCCATCAACAACATCGCAAACGTCATCACCGGAAAAGCGCTAATGGCGCTGGCGAACCAAAACTCGATCACATTTACGACGACCAGGATAATGCCAATCGTTTCGCCGAGGCGAAGATCATTTTTCTCATTCATCGTTGCTATCTCCGAAAATTATTCCGCCGGCGCAACCGCGCCGCCGTTTTGCATCGTGACATACGTCGAGTTGGGCAGACCATAATCGTACGGCTCGCCGACGACCGTGATCGTTTGACCAACATAGTTGTGATCGGGCGCGGGCGAAGGAATTTGCCATTCGAGCGAGCGCGAATTCCAAATGTTGCCGACGGCCACTTCGCCGTGTCGCGCACTACGCACGATGTTGATGATGAAAATCAAAATAGACAAGCCAACCATAAACCCGGCAATCGAAATTGCGAGATGCGTCGTATCAAGTCCGAGCGCGGGGTCGTAGGTGAAAATGCGGCGGCGCATGCCAAGCAAGCCCACGCGCATCATGCCGAGCGATTGAAGCCAGAAGCCCGGCGTGAGCAACCAGAATTGAATCTTGCCGAGTGTGTCATCCATCTTGCGCCCGGTCATCTTGGGGAACCAGTAGTAGACCGCCGCAATGAACGGGAAGATGAAACCGCCAAACATCGTCGCGTGAAAGTGACCGACGATCCAGTACGTATCGTGCAAGTGCAAGTCGGTGGAGACCGTGCCATTTGGCGGACCACTCAGACCACCGAGCAAGAAAACCGAGATCGCGCCGAGCGTGAACAACATCGGCACCGTCAAACGAATCTTGCCTTCCCAAAGTGTCGCAACCCAGGAAAAGAATTTCACCCCGGTCGGAATCGCGACGAGCATCGTGCTGTACATGAACGGCACGCGCAAGTACTCTTCCATGCCGGAGGTGAACATGTGATGCGCCCACACAAAGTAACCGACAATCGCAATGCCAAACGACGACATCGCCACCCACTTGTAACCGAACAAGGGTTTGCGCGCAAAGACCGGCAGTAACTCGCTGATGACGCCGAGACCTGGAAGCACGAATACGTAGACCGCCGGGTGCGAATAGAACCAGAACAAGTGCTGGAACAAAATCGGATTGCCGCCGTTCGCCGGATCGAAAAAGCCCATGCCGAAAATCCGTTGAAAGCTCACCATCTGGAATGACAATCCAATCAACTGCGTTGCGGTCGCGGCGATGAGCGCGGTGGCGAGCGACGCCCACACGACAATCGGCATCCTGAACGCCGTCATGCCTTGCGCGCGCATTCGCATCGTGGTCACGATGATGTTAATGCCGCCGAAAATCGAAGACAGACCGGCGACGTAGACGCCGACAAAAAACATTTGCATGCCAAGTGGCGCGCGCACCGAGAGCGGCGGGTACGCGACCCAGCCCGTGTCAAAGCCGCCGACGAACAGCGAGCTAACCAGGACGACTGCCGCCGGCACCGCAAGCCAGAACGCAAACGCGTTCAAACGCGGGAACGCCATGTCTTTCGCGCCGATCATCAACGGCACGAGATAGTTGCCGATGGATGCGCCACCTAACAACATCGCGACAATCATCACCATGCCGTGCAAACCCATCATCGTGTTGTACAAATCGGGTTGCAAAAAGCGAATGCTCGACTCGGCGAGTTGGACGCGAAACAGTAACGCAAGCGTGCCGCCAACCGCGAGCAGTAAAATCGCGGTGACACCGTACTGAATGCCGATGATTTTGTGATCGAGCGACACACCGAAATACTGTGTCCAGCGCGGCATCGTCGGATCGGGTGCGGGATGTTCTTCGGTTTCATCGCCGTTCGCCCACTTGAGCCAATCGGTGACCGCCCCAACGCCGACGACAAACCCAATCGCGCCAAAGACCGCGCCGAGGACGGCCGCCGGTTCAGCCGCAAATTTCAGACCCATGAAATAACGCACGGTGTCCACGATGCCCATGCCAATCGTCGTGCCGATGAACTGTCCGATCAATCCGCGCACGAGTCCCAAGCGAAAGAAAAGACCGAGACCGCTACGTTGTGTGATAGTGTTGCCCATAAAATTGCTCCTTGATTATTCCCCAATCATTTGAGCGACTTGATGTATTCGATAATATCATTCAACTCCGCCGGCTTGATCGTTTCGCCGAAATTCCCCGGCATGACGTTGAGCGGAAAGCCCTTGATCTGACGCGCATTCGGGTTGACGATGAATGCGCGCAAGAACGCCTCGTCGGCCGTGGCTTTACTGCCATCCACAAACTCGACCGTCGAATTGTAGAGACCTTTCCAGGTCGGACCGACCAGCGCCTTGCCATCAACCGAGTGGCAACCGACACAACCGTACTGCGCCGAGTAGCGTTTGCCGCGCGCGACCGGGCTGGCGAGCATCGCCTTTTGTTGTTCTTCGACCCAGACTTTGAAATCGGCATCCGTTTGCACGACGACCGGCTGTTCCATCAATGCGTGCGACGTGCCGCAAATCACCGAGCAACGCAATTTATATTCGCCCAAACGAATCGGCGTGACACGAATTTCCCGCATCATGCCCGGCAAAACATCCTGCTTGACGCGAAATTCCGGCACCCAGAAACCGTGAATCACATCTTTCGATTCGAGCTGGAACAAAATTTGCCGGTTGTTTGGCAAATGCAACGCGTCCGAGCCGATGTCGTAATCAGGGTACTCGAAATTCCAAGACCATTGTCGTGCCGTCACTTTGACGACCATCGCCTGCGGATCCACGCGACGCGTGTCGGCGAGCGAGATCGCGCCGAGGTACGCGACATAGAGCACCACCGCGAGCGGCGCGGCAGTCCAGAATAATTCCAAGCCGGTGTGCCCTTCGATGTGCTTGCCATCGCTCAGGTCGCCGGGTTGGGCACGAAAGACAAACACACTGTACAGCATAAACACCATGATCAGCGAAAACAAAAACGCGATCAAGTTGAATTGCAATTCCAACAGCGCATCAATAGATTTGGCTTGTTCGCTCGCCTGAATCGGCAACAACCCGATGCTACTGAACAACAGACTGACGAGAATGGTAGCCACAACTACCAAGACTGCAACGGTGATGATGTGCTTCATACGCCTCTCTCACTGCGATAATTTGGTCGAGAAATAAAAAGACCGCCGATGGCGCGGCGGAAAAATCAGTACGTAAAAAATTTACAAGAGTGGGATGCACAAACCGATAGGTTGACGGACAAGGCAAGCAAGCCAGCATACTGTCCGTTGGTCGCAATGACAACCTGATTGCAAACGGATGTGTTCATCACCCTGAATTCCTGTCATCGGAAATGTGGAGTAAACTCCATCTAGTCGCGCGGCGACGCCACCGCACAAAAGCGTGGCGCATTCTATTCCAAATGATTTGGCGTGTCAAGCCCCTATGCGCGATTTTAACTCGGCAATTTTTTGTCGTCACAAAAATCAGTGCAAAACAAAATGCGCCGGTCAACTTGCGACCGGCGCATTTTGTTTTGCGTATTTTATTCTTTTTCCGTCTCTTCCAGCAGATTTGGCACCATCGTCCAAATGCCACTTGGACATGCGGCGGCGCAGAAACCGCAACCGATACAGTGATCGTCGTCCACGCGAAATTCGTACGCGCCACTCGGATGCTCAAAGCGCGAGATCGCATTTTGTCCGCAGATGTACACGCAGATGTTGCAATCACGACACGTGCCGCACGAGATACAGCGGTCGCCTTCCTTGAGCGGATCGGTCGGACACATGCTAACACGCGGCGTAAAGTAAATTAGTTTCAGCCGATCCGAGGGAATTTGCTTTTTGCGTTCGAGCACAAACGACTCGCCCATCACTTGCGCGTGGAGAGCGAGCGCGGCGACACGCCCCGCGCCAATCGCTTGCGTCAACAAACCTGGTTTCACGGCATCGCCCACCGCGTACACTTTGGGATCGCGCGTGCGACCATGCTCGTCGGTTGCGACCCAGTTGTTTTTCACGCGGTCGTAATTTTCCGGCAACCAACTCACATCGGGCGCTTCGCCAATGGCAACAATCACCACGTCCGCGCTCAACGGCGCGCCATCTTTAAAAAACACTTGACCCTCGTTGAACTCGGTGACGGTGCGGGGCCAAACAACCTGGGTTCCAAGCGACATCGCCTCAGCCCGTTCACGCGACGAACTCGCCGGCTGTTGAATATCAACGGCGATCACACTCGTCGCGCCGAGATGCCATGCCGTCGTGCACACATCCATGCCCACATCGCCTGCGCCGACGACAACCACATTTTTGCCGGACGGATTCACCACCGGTCGTCCCGCGTTTGCGCTCGTGAGAAAATCGAGCGCGGTGAACGCGCGTTCGTTACCGGCGAATGGCAACATGCGCGGCTTGTGCGCGCCGGTTGCGATAATGACACCATCATGCACATCGCGAATCTGTTCAAAAAATTCGCGATCCATCTCCGCGCCGAGTTGAACCTGGACACCGAGCGCGAGAATGCGTTTGATCTCGGTCTGCACAATTTCTTTTTCGAGACGATTGTGCGGAATCGCTTGCATCATCTTGCCGCCGATGACATAGATCGTGACCGTGTGACCTTTGAGCGCGAGTTGCCAAGCCGCCGACAAACCGCCGACACCGGAACCGATAATCGCAAAGCGTTTGCCGGTGTGGGGGTCGCAAACGGGCGCGGGCAAATCCATCGAGTACTTGCCGAGCGGACCGGCAAGCACGGCAAAGTCAATCGTTTGCCGCGTGCATTGTAACATGCACGGATTCGGACACGCCGCGCCGCACACCGAACCTGGGAACGGATTGAATTTCAAAACAAGTTCGAGCGCCTCGCGGATTTTTCCTTTGCGAAGCAGGTTGATGCGATCCTGGGTCGGGATGTCGCTGGGGCACGCGTATTCACACGGCGCCGCGAACACGGCATTGTTCCACACCGGCGAGTACGCGCGATGATCGCCCATCGCGACGAGCGGCACAACCTCGCCCTTGTCTTGCACCACATCGCCAAAGAGTCCACCCTGAATCCAACGGTTGGCGCGAAACTCGCCGAGCGATTTGCGTTTCTTGCTCTGTTGCAATTCCTCGTACGTTTTCGCCACAATCTTGCGCCAATTGCCGCGCACCATCAAGGTCTCGCGTAAATTTTCGCGCTCGACGGCTTGCAAAAATTTCGGCATACCCTCGGACAGGAAATGCCAATCGTCTGCTTCGAGTTGCTCGACGAGCTTGACGTTGCTCGGCAATTTGCCAATCGGTCCGCGCACGTACACCGTGCCGCCGACCATGCCGATGCATGCGCGTTCGCCGATCACCGAATCGAATTCTTCGGAATCGAAACCGCACACGACCGCGATGCCGCCGCCCATGAACTCGAATGGGAACGAGCCGGTATTTTTGAGAATCCACAATTGCGGCGGATTGTATGCCGGGTCGAATTTCATCAACGAGCCGGTGCGCGTGCCCGCGCGTCCGCCGACGTAAATCACACCGTCTGCCGCGCAGTGACCGGTCGTGTCGCCGCCATCACCCTTGATCGTGATCGTCGCGCCGGCATTCAGCCAACCGACATCCGCTGACGCGGGACCTTCGACAACGATTTCCGTCCCTGGCATACCCATCGAGCCGACACGTTGACCTGGATTCGTCACGATGAATTTCAGCGGCTTGCCATCGAGACTCCACAACGGTCCGCCGATGTTGTGTTGACCGGAGGCGTCAATCGTAAATTCGGTTTCGCCTTCCGCCATCGCGGCGTATACTTCTTGAAGCAAAACCTGGGTGGACTTGCGTTTATTGTTTCCGTATGTAGTTAGATGTTTCATATTTATTCCTTTATCCGCAAATCAGGTTTTCACCACAGAGGTCACAGAGATTTTTTTCTTTGTGTTCTCTGCATCTCCGTGGTAAAGCTTATTTGCAGAAAGGTTAGCAGGCATATCCAACTTGCAACCGATCCGCAATTTCCTTGTCCATCGAGACAAGCGCATCACTGCGACCGATGGGGAGCGTCGAATTGCCGATGGGCGCCATCAATTTTTTCAATTCCTGGTCGAGTGCAAGGAAATAGTCCACGACATTTTGCGCGACGGCATCCACATCGAGACGCGCAACGAGACGCGGGTCCTGGGTGCAGATGCCAACTGGACAATGCCCGGTGTTGCACGCGTTGCATCGCCCTTTTTCGTTGCCGACGCAACCGGCAAGTTGCAACCAAATCTTTGCCGAGAACACGCCGTTCGCGCCGAGACAAATCGCCTTGAACGCATCTGCCGCGAGGTCGCCCGTGTCGCCGAAACCACCGCCGACGAAAAGCGGAATCTGTCCTTGTTTGCCCTGGTCAACCGCCGCGAGATAACAATCGCGCAGTTTGCTGAGGATCGGATGTCCGGTGTGATCGAGACTGACTTCGTGCGCCGCACCGGTTGCGCCGGAGATACCATCGAGGAAAAATCCGCCGACGATGTGATACGGATCGCGAATCAAATTGTTGAACACGGCCACGCTCGTCGAACTTGCCGCGACCTTGATCGCAACCGGCACGCGGAACTTCCACGCGGCGTTCATGCTCAGGAACATTTTCTGCACCGACTCTTCGATGCTGTACAAACCTTGATGATTCGGCGGACTGGCCAGTTCGGCTTTTGGCACGCCGCGCAATGCTTGAATGTGCGGCGCAACTTTTTCGGCGGGCAACAAACCACCATCGCCCGGTTTCGCGCCTTGACCAATTTTAATGACAATGCCTGCCGGGTCGGTCACCATCTCAGGCATTACTTTGATGATGCGGTTCCAACCAAAGTGACCGCTCGCGATTTGGATGATGAAATATTTTAGGAATTCGGATTTGAGCAAACGCGAGGGCATGCCACCTTCGCCGGAACTCATGCGCACCGGCATGCCGCATTCTTCGTTCAAGTACGTCACCGCAAGCGCAATCGCTTCCCACATACGCCACGACAACGCGCCCACCGACATATCACTGATCATGATCGGATAAATCCAACGCATCGGCGGAATCATGCCGTTCGGCACGAGCTTGCCATTTTCGACTTTAAGTGGCAATTCGTTCGCCGGCAAACCGCGACCGAGCGGCGTGAGCATGTCGAACGTGTGACGCGCCGAGTCGAGCGACGGGTCGGTCATCTGGCTAATGCGCCCGACCTTGATGTAATCGAGCACACGCACCGGCATGCCATGTCCGCGTCCACCGCGCTTGATGGACGATGCGCCCATGCGCGCGACGAGTGGAAAATGATTGTGGTCGTTCTCGATGGGACGAATCGAATTCGTGGGACACACTTTTTCGCACATCATGCAACCGCGACAATAATGTTTCGTGTCGCGCACTTGCTTGATCGCCATAATGACCTGGGTCGAGTCCACCGGCTTGGGCGAGTTGCCCACGCTCAGCATCGCGCCTTGCTTTTGCAATTCCGGTTTGATCGCGCCAAAGGTGCACGTCGCCACGCACGAGCCGCAACGAATGCACGTTTCGGAATTCCAATCAATCTTCCAGGGAAAATCGATCGGATGTGTTTCGCGCACATAGGTTGGCGTAATCGCGAACGCGCGCCCGTTGCCGTTGCCGTTTGTGCTTTTCGGCGTCGCGTTTTGAACTGGGATGCTCAAGTTCGAATTTACTGTTGCCATCGTTCCACCTCCAGCGCATTGTTGATGACGACGGTCTCGCGCTCGCCGGGATAAATGTCGTGCTCGGTGTTGCGATTGGGGATGACCATGTTGACGCCGCACACTTCGGAGGCGCTCACGACCATATCGCCCTCGCGACCCAGGACGTACGGGCGCAATTTTTTCGCGTCGGCAATGATGCCCATGCGATTGTCCGGCAAAACAAACACAACCGTGTTCGGTCCATTGATCTCAAGGTGCATCAAGGATTGACGAATGCGGCGGAGTGTTTCACCGTCAGGGCGTTTTTGCATTTCTTCAAACGTGAGCGGGGTAATGACATGCTTGAAATATTCGAGGGGCCAGCCAAGTTCTTCGCAAACATAGTGGAGCGAGTAGAGGAAACACTGGGTGTCGGATTCAAATCCAACGTACGCAGAATTGAGACTCTGCTGGAATTCCTTGTTCTTTTGGTAGAACGTGTTCTCGCCGTTACCCATCAAAGTGTAGCCTTCGAGGAAAAACGGATGCGCCGCGTAACGCACGATGCGATAGTTGGTGTTCTGGCGACACTGCGCCGAAATCGTGCGCGCCTTGAGCCAATGATCTTCGTTCCACATTTGAAAGTACGTGCCGATGTCGCGCGGGTCGCCGACCTCTTTCAAGGTAAGCACATCGGGCCAGAAGGAATAAATGTAACCTTGATCGTCTTTGGCGAGCGCGCGACGCAATTTCAAACGCGTCTCAAGCAGTAATGCTTTTTGTTCGGGCGAGGGATGGTCATAGTACGTGGCATTCAACGGTTCGGGGTAACGATAGTTGCGAAAGACGTAATGCGGCATCCGTTGAAAATCGAGCGACGAGTCGTGAACAACGTCGGGCTGATAATCGAACTTGGGCGAGAAACCCAGGTCTTCGAGAATTTCTTCCGCCAAGTCCAACCCTTTTGTGGTGCACGCCATCGAAAGGAGTGGAAATTTTTTAAACTCGGCAAACGCGCCGCCGAGGTCTTGCATCACCATCGCAAAACCGGAATTATCGTGACCCTTTTGCATCGCGAGCATCATGCGGAGCAGATGCACCGGCGCAACCGGCGTCGCGGATTTAATTGCCGCCATTCGACACATATTTTTCCTCCCTTGTGGAAACACGACAAAAAAAGACCGTCTCGGGTTCAGACAGTCTCACCTTGTCGAACGTATTTGCGTTTTCGACGGTTGTCACGGACGTACCGCAACGCGCGCGAACCCCTCTTTAACGAATTTCTAATACAAGTATACGACGCGCGCGCCTGGGTGACTATGTTCAAGATACGAGAATCGCAGGGGCGGTGGATTGTGCGAAATGCACAGAAGCCAAAACTGTTTTCCGCAGTTGACACTCTATCCGATTGGCATATTATCAGGGCAAATCGCGCGCAAACAAGGTTGTGGGCGCATGCAATGTTCGGGAGGATGGAGATGTCATTGTTTCGTGATTTTTTTCTCGCCTTGTCCACCAATGAACTTGTTCACAAAATGATCGTTGGTTTTCCTCTATCGCGTCGTATGTCGCGGCGATTTGTCGCCGGCGAAACGCTCGATGAAGCGATTGAGGTCGTCAAGAAATTGGGCAAAGAAAATTTACTCGTGACGTTCGACCAGCTCGGCGAAAGCGTGACGCAGGAAAGTGAAGCCCGCGCGGCGAAAGAGGGTTATCTCCGCGCACTCGATGCGCTCGCCGCCAACAAGTTGTCGTCGCACGTGTCGGTAAAACTGACGCAGATGGGGCTTGACCTCAGCACGGACTTGTGTCTCGCCAACATGCGCGAGATTATGCGCCGCGCCAAAGCATTCGGCACGCTCGTCACGATTGACATGGAAGATTCAAAGCACACCCACATCACGCTCGATGTGTTCAAAATATTGCGCGGCGAATTCGATAATGTCGGCATCGTGATTCAAAGTTATCTCTATCGCAGTGAAGCGGATATGCGCGCGCTCGAACAAATCGGCGCGCACGTGCGACTGTGCAAGGGCGCATACAAGGAACCCGCCGAGGTCGCCTTGCCGCTCAAAAAAGATGTAGACGCGAATTACACCAAGCTCGCCGAAATCTTTTTACAAGCCACCGGGCACGCCTATCTCGCACTCGCCACGCACGACGAAAAAATTATTGCGTGGGCAAAAACGTACACGACCGCGCATCACATTACGCGCGACCGTTTCGAATTTCAAATGTTGTACGGCATCCGTGCCGATTTGCAACGCCAGCTCGCGCGCGAAGGTTACACGATGCGCGTCTATGTGCCGTACGGTTCACACTGGTATCCGTACTTTATGCGCCGACTTGCCGAACGTCCCGCCAATGCCATTTTCTTGTTGACTAATTTGTTTAGATAAGGAGCGCACATGAAAGCAGAAACCATTTCGATTGGTACGGAATTATTGCTCGGCGAAATCATTGACACGAACGCGGTGTGGATTGCCGAACGACTCGCCGAAGTGGGCGTGGACTTGTATTTTCGCACGACCGTCGGCGATAACGTCGGGCGCATCGTGGACGCGATCAAGCACGCGCTCACCCGCGCCGATGTGGTCATTACGACCGGCGGGCTGGGTCCGACCGTGGACGACATGACCCGCGAAGCCGTCGCGCGCGCCACCGACCGCGAGTTGTACCTCGACGAAAATTTGCTCACGCAAATTCGCGAACGCTTTGGCAAATGGGGTTCGACGATGAGCGAGAACAATGTGCGCCAGGCGTACATCCCGCGTGGTTCGACGCCGGTCGAAAACCCGGTCGGCACCGCACCCTGCTTTATCGTCGAAACGAACGGACGCTATGTCATTTCGCTCCCCGGCGTGCCGCGCGAAATGAAACACTTGATGGAGACGCGCGTGCTACCCTGGTTGCGCGAAAAAACCGGCGGCGAGCAAATCATTCTCAGCCGTGTGCTCAAGACCTGCGCGATGGGCGAAAGTTTGGTAGACTCGAAAATCGCCGATCTGGAAACGTACTCGAATCCGACCGTCGGCTTGCGCGCGCATCCCGGGCAAACCGATATCGTCATCACCGCCAAAGCGCCGACCCGTGCCGCAGTGGAAAAGATGATCAAGGAAATGGAAGCGCAAGTGCGCGAGCGTGTGGGCGACGCCGTGTACGGCATGGGCGAAGAAACCGTCGAAGAAGTGGTTGCGCGCTTGCTCGCGGCAAAGAATTGGCGTGTTTCGATTGCCGAAACGAACAGTGCCGGTAAAATTGCGGAATGTTTACGCAATCGCCCCGAAGGCGCGCGCATCATCAAATCGGCGATGCTCCTCGATAACGTGACCGAACTGACCGAGCAAAACGCCGCGACCATCGCGCAACAATTTCGCAATGTGACCGGCGCGGATGTTTCGGTCGCGGTACTCGGCACAACCGGTTCGGCGGAAAATATGTACGGTCCCGAAACCGGCAAAACAGTGATGGCGGTCGCGACCGCGCAGGAAACTCTGCAACGCGAGTACACCGTCGGCGGCATCAGCGACCAGGCACAAGCGTGGATCATTGTACGCGCGCTCGATTTGTTACGCCGCGCCGCGATCAAGACATAGTAATCTGGAGAAACAATGGCAGACAATCCAAAATTCGTGTGGGTCGATGGCAAGCTTGTGGCGTGGAATGACGCGACTGTTCACATTACGCAAATGGGTATCGCGACCGTGTCGCTGGTGTACGAAGGCATTCGCGCATACTGGAATCCGGACGAGCAAAAAGCGTACGTCTTTCAACTCGACGCGCACGTACATCGCTTGATGCAGTCCATGCGACTCGTGCGGATGAAGCCCACGCTCACCGCGCACGACCTCGCACAAGGTGTGCTCGATACGTTGCGCGCAAACCAGGTCGCCGGCGACATTTACATTCGCCCGTTCGCATTCACCGAAGCATTGACATTCAGCACTGCCGCGACCGATGTGCCGCGTCTCGTCATCACAACGCAACCCTGGTCAACCCGTTTGCTCAGTGGCAAGGTCGCGCACGCGTGTGTCAGTTCCTGGACGCGCATCAGCGACAATATCATGCCCGCGCGCATCAAGGCCTCGTCGAATTATCTCAACTCGCGTTACGCCTCCGAGGAAGCGAAGCGCAACGGTTATGATGTCGCGCTGTTTTTGAACGCGCAAGCCAAAGTATCCGAAGGACCCGGCGCGTGCTTGATGATTGTGCGCGATGGCAAACTCATCACGCCTTCGGTGACAAGCGATATTCTCGAAAGCATCACACGCACGACGTTGATGCAGTTGTGTCGCGAGGTCTTGAACATCGAGGTTATCGAACGCGAGGTGGATCGCACCGAGTTGTACATCGCGGACGAAGCGTTCTTGTGCGGCACTGGGATGGAGATCACGCCAATTGCCTCGGTGGATCGCTTTACGCTCGGCGCGGGAGGCATTGGGCCAATCACGCAACGCATCGAAACGCTGTATCACAATCTCGTGCGCGGGATAGACAAAAGCCATCCCGAATGGCGCACGATGATTTGAAAATTCGCAAGGCAAGAGTGAGAAACTCTTGCCTTTTTTGTTGAGGATGCTATAATGCTTGCGGAAAGGAATTTGAAATGCGTTTGAACGTGTTCGTCCTCGCGCTCATCGTTTTGAGCGCGTTGATTTTCTTGAGCGTCCCCGCCTCTGTCACCGCCGCCGGCCCCGAAACGTACGTTGTGCAAAGCGGTGACACACTCACGGCGATTGCCCAACGTTTCAAAACATCCGTCGCCGAAATAAAAAAATTAAACAACCTGGGCGCGAACGATACAATCACGGTCGGTCAAAAATTACTCATTCCCACCGGCGACGCGCCGGCATCAACCTCTGCCCCGGTACCCATCGCGGCAACCAACATTATTTCGTACACCATTCAACCGGGCGATACACTCGCGCGCATCGCGTCACGGTACGGCACCAGTCTGCGCGCGCTCGCGCAACTCAATGGGTTGCCCAATCCCAATTTGCTCGACGAAGGACAAGGTATCGCTGTGTCGGCGGACACAGGACTCGTCAAACCTGGATTGATCGTGGATTCGGTGAATGCGCGACAAGGTGGCACGGTCGTCGTCCAGGTCGAGCGACCGGACGTAGCGGCGGTGACCGGCTTGTTGAACACCAAACCACTCAAGTTCACCAACGCGGGCGGATATTACTATGCCCTGCTTGGCGTCTCGCGTTGCGCCAAAGCGACACCCGTACCCTTGACCGTCATCACCACCGACACACACACCAGACCCACAACGGATAATCTCAAACTGAATGTCATCACGACAACCTTTCCGGTCAACGCGATCACCTTGCCCCCCGCCGGCGCAACGATTCTGAGCAACACGACCCTCATCAATCGTGAAGCGGTTGACCTGGCAACGATTGTGACCCAGTACACCCCGACGCGTTTGTGGAGCGGCGTCTTTCGTCAACCGGTGTACACCGCAATCACCGAAAATTTTGGCACGCGCCGTTCGTACAACGGCGGGCCTGTCGGCGCGTGCGGACACGAAGGCACTGATTTCAGCATGAAGCTCGGCGACCCGATTTACTCCGCCGCGCGCGGTAAGGTTGTGTTCGCCGATTTGACTCAGGTGCGCGGCAACCTCGTCGTCGTAAATCATGGTCTCGGCGTATTCAGCGCGTACTATCACATGTCCGAACTCGTCGCCAAGGTCGGGCAAATCGTCAACCCAGGTTCGCTCATCGGCAAAGCCGGGAGTACCGGACTTTCAACGGGTCCGCATTTACATTGGAGCATGTGGGTCAACGGCGAGTACGTTGACCCGATGGAATGGACGCGCCGCGTCTTTCCCTAAATCAGGAGGCATCATGGAATTGAAAACGGTCCGCATCGAAAATCCCAACGAACTAAATTTTGTTTTGGGTCAATCGCACTTTATCAAAACGGTTGAGGACTTGCACGAGGCGCTCGTGACCGCTGTGCCCGGCATCAAGTTCGGTCTCGCATTTTGCGAAGCGTCCGGCGTTGCGCTCGTGCGTGCGAGCGGCAACGACGATGCGCTCGTCGAACTGGCAAAGAAAAATGCGTTCGCGTTGAGCGCGGGACATTCGTTCATCGTTTTTCTCGGCGCGGGATTTTTCCCGATCAATGTTTTGCACGCGATCAAAAACGTGCCGGAGGTCGTCAACATTTTTTGCGCAACCGCAAATCCGGTCGAAGTCATTCTCGCCGAGACCGAGCAAGGGCGCGGCATCCTGGGTGTGATTGATGGTATGAAATCGCAAGGCATCGAGGACGCGCCGGGAGTGGAATGGCGCAAAGGTCTGCTGAGAAAATTCGGGTACAAGTTGTAATGCAATAAAAAACGCGCCGCGTACAAAATACGCGGCGCGTAATTTTTTGATCGAGTTAGAACGGCAGGTCTTCCCCCGGCATCTCGGAGATGGTTGATTCACCACCGCCAGCGGCAGGAGCGCCACCCTCACGCTTGCTACTGAGAAAGCGCACCGTTTCGGCAAACACTTCGAACGAAGCACGTGGCTTGCCGTCTTGTCCTGTCCAGATGCGTGGTCCACCATTCTCGTCGGCAGTGAGGCGACCTTCAACCAACACCTTGCTACCTTTGGTCAGGTACTGGTTGCACGCTTCACCCTGTTTGCCAAAAACCGAAATGCGAAACCAAGCGGTCTCTTCTTTCGATTGCCCGTCTGCCGTTGTGTACTTGCGGCTCGTTGCCATCGAAAAGGTCGTTACTGGCGTGCCCTGGGGTGTGTAACGCATCTCAGGGTCACGACCCAAATTCCCGACCAGAAAAACTTTTTGAAACATTCTGTCCTCCTTATGGAATTTTGAACTGCTGACCGGGTACAAATTTAGCTTGACGAAATTATAACACACATTTGTTCTATTTGCAAAACCAATTTAGACGCGCGCAACCCAATGTAACCAAATCACATTTGGCGCGTAGAATAGAATTGACAACACTTTTTTTTCGTGGAGGAAACGATGAAACGATTGCTTTGGCTTGTTATGTTTGTTGTGATGTTGACCCTGACGATTGCTACGCCCGTGCGCGCGGCAGATGGACGTTCGGGCGACACGATTGTAATTGGCGCGAACGAAACCGTGACCCAGGATTTGTACGTGGTCGCGAACAAGATTCAGATTGATGGCACGCTCAAGGGCGACCTGAATGCCCTCGCACAAGAGATCATTATCAACGGTACGATTGAAGGCGATCTACAAGGCGCGGCGCAAACGATTCAAATCAACGGCACGGTCAAGGAAGCGGTGCGCGTGGCGGCGCAAACCCTCACACTAGGCAGTGAATCTCGCGTCGGCGGCGATTTGCTCGCGCTGGCATACAGTCTCGAAATGAAACCTGGGAGCGCCGTCAGTGGCGATGCGCTCTACGCCGGTTATCAAGGTCTGCTCGCCGGCACGATCAACAAACGCCTGCAAGCCGGCGTCGTCGCATTGGAATTGCGCGGCACGATCAACGGCGACGTGCAGTTGGCGCTCGGCGAATCGGACGGCGATGTGTCGCCCACAATCTACATGCCCAAATCGCCGGTCGCCTTGCCGCGTGTTGCGTCTGGGTTGACGATTGGCGAGTCGGCGAAAATCGGCGGCAAGCTTTCGTACCAAGCGCGCCGCGATGCTCAGGTCGCTTCGGGCGCTCAAGTGACCGGCGGCGTGACGCGCACCGATCCGCCGGTGCGGACGGAGCAACGCCGTGCGCGTCCTCAACCCACTGCGCTCGACGCCACGTTCGATGGCGTGCGTCATTGGGTCGCGTTGATCCTGGTCGGCTTACTGGTTTTGCGATTCGCGCCGGCATGGACGCGCACTCTCGCGGACACGATTCAAAACAAACCCTTGCCTTCATTTGGTTGGGGTGTGGTCGCAGTCGTCGCAGTGATGATCGGCGTACTCGCAATTGGAACGATCACCGTGTTGCTCGCGATTGTGTTCGGGATTGTCTCGCTCGGCAACCTGAGCGGGTTGAGTGTACTGCTCGGAATGTTTTCGCTCGCAACGTTGCTGATCGGTTTCAGTGTATTCACCAGTTACATCGCGCAGATTGCAGTTGCGTACTTGTGCGGTCGCGTGGTGCTTGAACGTGTGATGCCGGCACAAACAAATTCCAACGTCGTCGCATTCCTGGTTGGCGCAACTCTGCTCGCGCTCGTGATGGCGATTCCCTTCCTCGGTGGCTTGGTCGGTTTGTTCGTCACCTTGTTAGGGCTGGGAGCATTCTGGCTCTGGTTCAAAACAATGCGAGCGCCCCAAACCGCCTACAAAGAAACCCGCAAGGTTGTGCAACCTTGCGGGTCTTTATTTTGCGAGTAAATCGCACAGTGAATTGATGTGGACTTTGGTTTGCGAGTTAGCACACGAACAAGTGCTAGACCAACATCTATCCACCGTTTGCAATCGCAACCATGATTTTCGCAAGCATCGCGGCGCGCGGGACAATCGTTTCCACGAGCAAGTACTCTTCCATCGCGTTGTGTCCATTGCCACCTTGCGGTCCCAGACCATCGAGAGTCGGCGTGCCAAGCGACGCGGTGTAATTCCCATCCGAGCCACCACCCGTCATCACGTCTTCGAGCGGGAATCCTAATTCGCTCGCCGCGGCTTTGGCGAAACCAACTAGGCGCGTGTTCGCTTCAGTTTTTTCCATCGGCGGATTTTTCAAACCACCACTCAACTCCGTCTTGGTTCCCGGCACAATTTCGCGCGCAATGATTTCACGCACGGCTTGTTCGAACGGCGCGACATCGGACGATTGCGGGAAACGGACATCAATGTGTGCCTCGGCTGTTTCGGGTACAACATTCGATTTGGTGCCGCCGCGAATCACGCCCACATTCACCGTCAAGTTTGGACGAAAGCCATTTAATTTTTTCAATGCGGTGATATGTTCCGCCAAAGTATAAATTGCATTCGCGCCTTTTTGAGGTTCGACGCCGGCGTGTGCGGGCTTGCCTTGCACAGTCACATAGTAATCGCCTACGCCCTTGCGCGCGCTCACAATCGCGCCGCTCTCACGCGCACCTTCCAGGATGAGCGCGGCATTCGCACCGTGCACGAACTGGGGATAAATTTCTTTGGCGACCGGCGAGCCAACCTCTTCTTCGCTGTTAAAGAAAAATCCAATCTCGCCGAAATTTTCAAATCCCGATTGGACAAGCGCGTGCGCGGCGTACACACCATTGAGCAAACCGGACTTCATATCAATCACGCCGCAACCCATCGCTTTGCCGGCGACACGCCGAAATGGAAATTCCTTCGTCTTACCATCCGAGTACACCGTGTCCATATGTCCGATCATCACGATGCGTGCCGTGCCTTTGCCGCGCCATCGCGCGTACAACATATTGCCGTACTGCGTCTGCGGAAAATCAATCACCTCGGCGCCGAACGCGAGCGCCCGTTCGCGCGCGAGTCGTGCAATTGCATCCACGCCGGCTTTGTTGTGCGTGCCACAATCGGTGTTGACCATCGCTTCCAGGTCGCGCAAATAATTGGGCAATGCGGACTGGAGCAAGGAAACAAAATCAGACATGCGGTTCCTCCTTGAAACAAAATACAGATTTCAGATTCAGGATTGCAGATTCGGATTTTTCAATCTGCA
>CAZPIR010000008.1:0-4083 GCA_964586085.1 uncultured Anaerolineaceae bacterium
CCATATTATGAACTTGGGTTGACTGGTAGGAAAGGCGAGTTGCCAATTGAACAAATAACTATTGGTCCAACCCCACACCCAAATTTATCCAAGATTTCTGTTGAGGGATTTCTATATGCCAAAAATCTATTGGCGTGTGAGATCAAACAATCAACTATCCCATATCGAACGTGGTAATTTCGTTAGTTAAGCCTGGGAAGACCTGCGCCCTTTCCCACCAAAAAAATCCGCGTTCGTCTGCGTTTGTCCGCGTCCAAAAAAATTTCCAACCGCGCTAGGGAGTTTTACCCCGCTTGACAAATCATTCGCGGTACGCTATCAAGGTCGCATTCAAAATTTGCGACCACCCATGGTCGCACACGGAGAGAAACACGATGCCCATCAAACGGTATCCCGTCACAATTGACGGCGAGACCACGCACATCGGCACCGCCGGTGAACTCGCCATCGCGCTCGACGTACTGCAAGGTCAACGCGACCGCGAAGTGCTCGCACAACTGCGCCTCTATCTCGCAGACATTATGGGCGGACCGCAAGGATTTGCGCGCACGCTCACCTCGCTCTCGCTCGACGACCAAATCTTTTTGATTGACGCGATTGGCGCGCGCCTCGCCAGCGTCATTCGCGAGGCGCGCTTCCTGCGCGATATTTTCGCAACGATGTCTGTCCTTGCGGTTGAAGAAAAAATGCTCGCGACTCTGGGTGGCGGCGGATTGCGCGCACTGATTCCGACTGCCGAAGAACTCGCCGAGGTGATCGAATGGCTGTACGGCGAATGCGATCATCAAGCGATTGAACTCATCGGCACGCCGCATCTGCGCGACATTATTCGTCACGCTTCCGACCTCGCCGTCGTCCTCAACGCGCTCAACGCGCACGGACAACGCGATCTCATCGAACGCCTTGGCTGGGCACGTGTGACGAATCTCATTCGCGATGGCGTTGACCTCGCGCTCGTTTTGCGCGCCCTGCCCGCCGAGTCGAGCGCGCAACTGCTCGCCGAGATGACACGCGAACGCTTGCTCGCACTCATCGGCAACGCGCGCGACTGGGAATATCTGTGGAATCGTTTGGAACCGGCGGAAGCAAAATTACTCGCGGAGAAACTGGGGGCGTCTTATGCCGCATGAACAAATTTCAACCTGGTCGCGCGCGGCGAGCAAACCTGGGTCGCTCGCGCCACTGCGTGGTAGCAAATACAAAATGATTGACGCGCACTTGCACGTCGTCAATTTCATTCAGGAAACGCCGGGCGGCGATGCGTTGTTGCATTACATGGACGCGGCGAACATTGGCAAGAGCGTCGTGTTCGGTTTGCCCGTTCAAAAAGTCTGGACCGAGTATGATCGTGAAGCGCCTGACTATTATCTCGCGAACGATTCGCCGTGTTACTATTATGGTTACGCCGATGTGACCGTCGCCGAAATGTATCGCAAGCTCAAACCCGAACAACAAGCGCGCATCTATCCGCTCATCTGCGGATTCAACCCGGTGGATCGGTACGCTCTGCGCCACATCGAGCGATTGTACGAACAGTACCCCGATGTGTGGAGCGGCATCGGCGAAATTTTACTGCGCCACGATGATCTCACCGCGTTCACGTACGGCGAAAATCCGCGCGCGAACCATCGCGCGTTGTGGCCCATCTATCAATTCGCCGCCGATCACGATTTGCCGGTCCTGCTCCATCAAAACGTCACGTCCGTGACTAAAAGCACGCACCCGACGTACTTGCACGAACTCGAAGAAGCCCTGCGCGAATTTCCGCGCACGCGATTTATTTTCGCGCACTGCGGCATGTCACGCCGCGTAAATGTGCCGTTCTATCATCAGATGGTCGAACGCTTGCTCGAAACGTACCCGCTCTTGTGCGTGGACTATTCCTGGATCGTCTACGATGTCGTCATCGCGCCGAACGGCGTGCCCAGTGCCGATTGGATTGCGCTCACCGAAAAGTACAGCGACCGCATTTGTCTCGGCTCCGACCTCGTGACGAAATTCGAACGGCTCGGTCCCGAACTGCAACGGTACGACGTGTTCCTCGACCAGTTGAGCGAGACCGCGCGCGCGAATGTGTGCTGGCACACCGCCGAAAAAATTTACGGCGGCAACAAGGGCAAGGTCGCAAAAGCAAAATCGCGTACCGTGCCTGCGTGGGATGTCATCAAGATTGCCGGAAATCCGGTGTAAAATAGAGACCCGCGAGGTTTTCAAAACCTCGCGGGTCTTTATTTCAATCGTGCGAGCGCGCGTTGTGCAATCAGCGTCACCCACCGTGATGGAATTTTCTTTTGCCCAAATTCCCACTCGCTCCATGCTTGCCAAACCGATTCCGGCGTGAATCGTCCGTCGGCGTCCGCTTTTGCGCGCACAACCTCTGCCATTTCGCGCACGCGCGTATCGGTACGCAAAAACGAAAACTGGGTCAGCACATCCAGCACATGCAAAATATCGTGCCACACGAGCGGCGCTTTTAATTTGCGAAAGTCCGTGCCCATGAAAAACATGTACGGATGACGTTCGCGACTCGACGCCCACGCCGCCAACAAGGTCTCGGCGGCGATGCGATTCACGCGCGCGCGCGGCTGGTGCGCGCAGGCTTTAAGCATCACCAGATTCGCGTACGGGCAGGGATCGTCTTTGCGACCTGGACCGCGAAATTTGCCCAGTTCCTTTGAGACCGCGCAAGGAAAACCGTTGTCGCGCGTCAAGGTCGTCAGATAATCGGCGGCGCGTTGTACGCGCGGGTCATCGCGCAAACCAAATTTGACGAGCGCGTACACAATCGTCGGCGCATCGCACAATGCCCATGCCCATTCATCTTTGCCGTTTCCGCCGAAATGTTTGGGGACATTCATCAAAACCTGGAACGGTCCTTCGGCGGATTGGTGTTTCATTACACGCGCGATTACCTTGTCCATCCCCAGGTCGGTCGCGCGCACACCGACCTCCGCGAGAAATGCGAGTTGATGCAACGGATGCCCCGCGCTCTTGTGACTGTTGATGACCGTACGTTCCCACGCGCTGAGTGATTGAATGATCGCGCGTATTGGCGGATCGGCGAGCATGGCTTGACGCGCGGCGACGACATCGGGATGCGTTTCTTTTTGCTTGAGTAAATCAACGCGCGTGCGATACTGCACCCACGCCGGACCTTCCAACAGCCAATCGTAGAGCGTGGTCATTTTCAATTCAGCCACCGAAAACTCAAACCGATTTTTTCGCAGGTGGGCATAAATGCCGCCGCTTGTTTGTCGAGCATCACGCAACTGATCGAATAGCCATCGCGTCCGCGCATCACCAGATATTGCAACGAAGCCAAATTCACCGTTTGATTGTTGTTCAATTTCATCGGCAGGGTGAATTTGATTTCGACCATCTCGCCGGCGGCGCCCTGGACGCGGCGAATGCTGGGTTTGTAAGACGTCAATTCTTTTTCGGATGCCTTGCTCCATTCGTCCAGCGTAACCGGCATGTTTTCCGAATCGTTCATCACGTTCACGTTCGGCATGAATCCTTCGCGCAAAACATTCGACGCGGTTTCATAGCCGATGAATTTGATCTTGGCAACTTGCTCGGCGGATTGTCCCTTGAGCGAGGTAGCGAGTTGCGGATTCTTTTTGGCGAGTTCATCGAACTGCGCCGCGAGGTTGGCGGGCGTCAAGGTTTTCGCTTCCCATATCGGCGGTGTTGCAATCGCAAAGCGATTGTTCGCGCCGGTCGTGAGCTTCCAGCCAGCGATCATGGTCGGTGTGGGTGCGGGGCGGGTCGGCGTGGAGGTAGCGCGGCGCGTCGGCGTCGCCGGCAAAAACGATTGCACGGTGGCGATGGCAGCTTGGGGCAAATCGGTGCCCGCTGGTTGTGTGGCAAACAGGTACGCCGCCGGCGCGAGACAACAGAACAATAACAAATTTCCAATCACGAGCAAAGTCAAAATGTTTTTTTGTTGAGATGTCATTTGGCTACCTCACCATCTCGTTGAACAATTTTTCCAATTCGGCGCGCGGGTCGTCAGTCAACCCACCGTGTACGGGTGAAACCTGAATCACCGTACTGCGCGGCGACGCGAGCCAGCGAAAGCGT
>CAZPIR010000008.1:4093-23198 GCA_964586085.1 uncultured Anaerolineaceae bacterium
CGCAGCACGACATCTGGCGCTCGAAACCATAGCAAAGCGTTCTGCCGCCGACAGGTTGGCGAGTTCGCCGGCGCGTTCGCCACCCGCGATGATTTCGGTGAGCGCATCCAGGTGTGTTTGCACTTCGCGCGCATCAAAACCCGGCGCAAGCGCGGTGAGCCGTGCGGCATCCACACACACGCGCGCCTCGAAAAATTTGCGCGCGCGACACAACACCATCACGCCGACGTTGAGAAATTCCTCGCGTTCGACGTGCGGTACCAAGCGAAAAATCGCGTACTCAAATGCGTCGTGCTCGGGCATCTTTCGCCTCTTGCAAAAAAATCGCGGACGAATCCAAACGACTCGTGAGAAACTCGACGTACGCGCGGCGATGCTCCGCCGCGTTTGCAAACTGGGTCTCGCCGGTCAGCCACGCGTCCGGCACGTTGGCGACAATTTGTTCAAAAACTCCTTGGTTCAAAAACAAATGCGCGAATTCGTCTGCCTCGTTCAACTGACTCGCCCAACGTAACAAAACGTGTTCCTGAATCAGCGAAAATGCGGAATGACTCGCGGTAAGGTAATCGCCCCAGCGATGATGAAAATACAACGCCGCGCCGTGATCAATCAGCCACAAATCTTTTTGCCACCACAATAAATTCGTGTTGCGCGGCGTGCGATCAATGTTTGTCACGAACGCGTCGAACCACACGATGCGCGAAGCCAGGTGTTCGTCCGGCGCGGGCTTGCTCAACGGACTGAACGCGAACGCGCCGGGCAAGTAGCGCAGACCCAGGTTCAAGCCAACGCTCATCCGCAAGAGATCGTAAATTTCCGGGTCGGGTTCGGATGGCGCGAACGCTTCATCGAGTTCGATGAACGCGAGGTTGGGCACACGCAATTCGAGCGCGCGTCCAATTTCGCCGGCAATCCATTCCGCGATCAACGCCTTGCGTCCTTGTCCCGCGCCGACAAATTTCATCACGTACTGCGCGCCATCGTCCGCTTGCACAATCGCCGGCATCGAGCCGCCCTCGCGCAGAGGTGTGATATAGCGGGTTGCGTTTAGTGTACGAATCATTTCTGCTCTCTGATTTTAGCCACAGAGGTCACAGAGTTTTTTCTCTGTGACCTCTGTGGCTAATTTTGTATCGCCAAATTATTGTGTGACTGGCAAATCCGTCATTGCCACGCGCCCGTTCTCCATCACGATGCGATGCGTGAACAATCGCTCGTCCACGTGCACATGACTGATGAGAAAAATTTGGTCGAACGCGCGCGCGATTTCGCCTTCGGTCAATAAATAGATCAACGCTTCGGCGCGCTCGTCGTCGAATGAGCCGAGCGGTTCATCGAGAAAAATAAATGACGGCGCGCTTCCGCGTTCTTGCGGCAACGTCGCGAGCGCGAACGCGAGCCGTAACGCGAGCGAGAATTGATCGCGCGTGCCGCCGCTGAAAATATTTTTTTCCTTGAACGCATTCGCGCGTTCGTCCCAGACCTGGATTTTGTACGACTCGGCGTCGAGTTGCGCGTCGTGATAACGGTCGCGCGTGATGGACGGGAGAATGCGGCGCATATAATCCATCGTCGCCGGCAACACTTTATGCACGATGCGTCGCCGCGCGAGCGCAACGATTTCGACGCCGCGTTCGCGCACGAGCGACTCGCGCATCTTGTCCTGCCACTCGGCGCGACACGCTTCGGGGGCGAGCGGTTCGCCCGCCCACGCGAGTTCGCGCGCGAGTTGCGTTTGCCGGTCGCGCAGAGAATGGACGCGCCCAACGAGTTCGCGTTGCCGCGCTTTGAGTGTCGGCTCGTCACCCAGGTCGAGCGTGCGTAAACGCGCCGCGAGTTGCTCGAGTTCGCTCAACGTTGGCAACTCGCCTAGATTTGCGCCGACCGCGTCGCGCACCTTGCCGACGAGTTGCGCGGCGTTGCGTGCGCGCGTCGCGCGTTCGCCCTGCCGCCGCCCCAGGTCGCCTTCCAGGTCGCGCGCTTGCTTGACGACCGCATCACCACCCAGATTGTCGTACTCGACGCGCAACTCTTTGCCGAACACGTTGTAATCCGCGATTTCTAATTTCAAATTCCATCCGAGTGCATCGGGTTTGACCGTGCGCGCGCGTTCGTACGCCTCGCGTGCCTGATTGAAAAATGTTTGCGTCTGTTGTTCGCGCCGCAAGATTTCCTGCGCGAGTCGTTGTGCATCGTTTGCACGTTTTTGAATTTGTGCAAGGTCAGCGTCAATCTGAAAGCGCGCGCGTTGCAATGCGTTCACCTCAGTAGTCACGCCGAGTGTGTTCGCGAACTCTTGCGCGCGCACGAGCCAACGCGCAAACAGCGCATCGGCTTTTTGCGCGACGCGTTCGCATTCTTTTCGCGACCCCAACCCGTTTTGTTTTTGCAATTCACCGAGTACCGCGCGCGCATTCGTCAACTTTTCGCGCGCGGCTTGCACATCGGCGCGCAATTCGTCTTCCGATTTATTTTGTGTCACACGTTGCGCTTGTGCAAGTTCGGTGCTCGCCGGTTCTGCGACATCGAGTTGCGCGAGTCGCGCTTGCGCGTTTTGCAAACGAGTTTGCCGCGCTTGCGTCGCCGCCTGTTCGGCGCGTGCTTGCCCCTCAATTTGTCCGAGCGATTCTGCCGCGCGCGACAAATCGCGCCACAAGCCAAGCGCGCGCATCGCAAACACGATGACGACAATCGCGGCAATCACGAACAAGATGCCGCCGAAAATAATCGCGGTCGTCAACGCGCCGCCACTCGATAGCACCATCGCGGGCACAACCATCGTCGCGATAATCAGCGCGAGCAAAATCGCGCCGAACGCAAATGTTTCGGTGCGAAATTTTTGCGCCAGGCGAGTGCGCGTGTTTTGTTTTTCCGCGAGGTCGGTCTCGCCGCGATTCGTCGCCGCGAGTTCACTGCGCGCGGCAATCCACTCACCGAGTGCTTCGCCGATGACAAACTCGCGCACACGTGTTTCAGCTTGCGCGAGCGATTGTTCCTCGTTCGCAATCGTCGCGTTCAACTCGCTCGTGCGCGCTTCGAGCGCGGCGATTTGCGCGGCGCGTTGTGTTGCCGTGTCGCGTCGCGCGCGCATCGTATCGAGTCGCTTTAACCGTCGCTCGGTGCGGGCGAGCTGATTCGCGCGTGCGCGTAACTGCGGCGCGGATTCACTCGCGCGTTGCGCTTCGTCGCGTTCCAGTTTCAAGCGTTCGATGTCACGCGCATTGTCGGTCGTGCGCTCAATCGCATCGCGCGCTTCCTTGACCGCGAGCATCGCTTGCTTGAGCGCGTCAATTCGCTCGACCTGTTGCGCGAGCGCGGCGCGTTTCTCGTTCTGCGTTTGAATCATCGCATCGAGTTGCGCGACCGCGCGCGTCTCTTCGAGCGCGCCGGCGACGGAACGATTCAAATCAATCAACGCGAGTTTTTCTTCAATCGAGTGCAAGGTTTGCTCTTGCGTGGGCAATTCGGCTTGCACGTCCGCAAGGTCGGCGCGTTTACGCAAGCGGTCGAGCAGTTGCTTGTCCTCGGCACGCATTTTCAAATCGCCCTCAATCGCGACGAGCGAATCCAGGTTCAACAGTTTCGCCAGCGACTCTTCGCGTTTCGCGCGACTCAACCCTTCGAGCTTTTCCAATTTTTTCTGCTCGACGAAACAGGTGTTGAGCAGGGCGTCGCCGTCGAAACCCAGTTCGGCGATGAGGCGTTTGTTGACGACGGTGTTGCCGCGAATTTCTTCCGGCGGTTGCCCCCCGGTTGAAATTTTCAATTCCCAGGTGTTCGATTTGCCGCGCACAATCGTGCGGATGATGCTGAATGTGCGCACGCCGAATTGCACATCCAATTCGACGCGCGTTTTTTCAACATCGTAGCGAATCAGGTCGTCTAGTCCGCGCGCGCCGGTCTCGGTGGCGAGGGCGCTCCCGAACAGCGCAAAGAAAATGGCTTCGAACAACGTGGACTTGCCGGCTTCGTTTTTGCCTTGCACGAGCACGCGCGCGGCATCCGGAAAGTGCAGTTCGATTTCTTGCAGTTGTTTGAAATTGTGAGCGTAAAGTCGTTTGAGTCGAATCATTGAACAAGTTAAAAGTATAAAGTGCAAAGCTAAAATTTGTCCTGTCATTTCGACAAGCCGCGTAGCGGCGAGGAGAAATCGCAATCGAGTCAGAGATTTCTCGCCGCCACGCGGCTCGAAATGACAGGAGGATTTGCTAATTCACTTTATACTTTTTCCTTTTAGCTTTTTACTTGATGCCGTAAATGTCGCTGAACTTGGTCTTTAAATATCGAATGTACGGCGCCACATCCATCGGTCCACCGACGACGCGTTGCAGAGTTTCTTGCGGCGTGAACTTGCGTCCGTGCCGATGCAAGTGTTCGCGCAACCATTCGCGCAGAACCATAAACTCGCCGCTTTCAAACTGGGTGTACAAATCCGGAATGTCCGCCAGAACTTTATCCCAGATTTGCGCGCTGATAATGTTGCCGAGTTGATACGTCGGGAAATAGCCAAACATCCCGCCCGACCAATGGACGTCTTGCAAACATCCTTGCGCATCGTTAGGCACGTCCACGCCGAGGTACTCTTTCATTCGCGCATTCCATGCTTCGGGAATATCTTTGAGCGCGAGTGTGCCTTGCATAATTTCCTGCTCAAGTTCAAAGCGGATGATGATGTGCAAACCGTACGTCGCCTCGTCCGCTTCGACACGAATGAACGAGGGTTGCACGCGATTGACTGCGCGATAGAACGTTTCCATTTCGACAGTACCGAGTTGTTCAGGGAACGTCGCTTGAATTTTCGGATAGAAAAATTTCCAGAACGCGCGACTGCGCCCGACCAAATTTTCCCACATCCGACTTTGCGATTCGTGCAAACTGCTCGAGGCGCCGCGCGCGAGTGGCGTGCGTTCCAGGTCTGGGTCAACGCCGTTTTCGTACAAGCCGTGTCCGCACTCGTGCATCGAGCCGAACAAGGACGGGTTGATGAAATCGGGATAGTAACGGGTGGTGATGCGAATGTCGGTGATGCCGGAATTGCTGGCAAATGGATGCACGGTCGGGTCGAGCCGCCACGAATCCGCGCGAAAACCAAAACGCTCGATGACGCTCAACGCAAACTCGCGTTGCTTGTCTACCGGGAAACTGCCGTGCAAGCACGTGTCGCTTACCGTGCCGGCGCGTTCACGAATTTGCGCGATGAGTGGAATCAAATCTTTTTTGAGCGCGTCGAAAATCGTTTTGACTTCAACTGTTTTCATCCCGCGTTCAAAATCGTCGAGCAGGGGATCGTAAATGTGAGCGTACGGTTTGAAACATTCGACGTAGCGATGTTTGAGCGCGACATTTTTTTCGAGGTGCGGCAGGAATAATTTGAAATCGGATTTGCGGCGCGCTTCTGCCCACGCCATCTGTCCAAGCGATGCGGCGCGCGTCATCTCGACACGCAGTTCGGTGGGCACCGCGCGTTGCTTTTCGTAATCTTTGCGCGCGACGCGAATCAAGCTCGCCTCGTCCGAGTCAAATGGTAAGGTCGCTTCATACTCGCGCAAATCGTCGAGCAGTTTGCCAATTTCGGGCGCGGTGAATTTGGCATGCGTGACGCGACCCAGGGTCGCGAGTTGTTCGGCGCGCGCCGCCGCGCCTTTGGGCGCCATCATCGTTTGCTGGTCCCAGTTGAGCACTGCGCCGATCTTGCCCAGGTCGGCGATTTCGGTTAAACGTGTTTTCAGTTCAGCGAATTGCGAGTTCATTCTTCTCTCCATTGAGTTTGTTTTGTTTCGATTTCAAATTTGCGTGCCTGGATCGAACAGGCGTTGATATTCTTGAAGCGCGAAACGGTCGGTCATGCCGGCGACGTAATCGCACACGACACGCGCCGGTGGGCGCAAGGTGAATTTCGCGCGCACCGACTTGGGGAGCGTGCGTGGATTTTTCATGAACGCGGTGAACAAGCCGGTCAACACTTGTTCGGCTTTCGCCGCCATGCGCGACACGCGATAGTGCCGGTAGAAATTTTCCATCAAGTAATCTTTGAGCATCCGATTCTTGCGTTCCATTTCATCGGAGAACGCGACGATGGGTTTGCCGTACGTGCGCAGGGCAGTCAGCGAATCAATTTGATTTGCGCGTAACCGCGCATCCGTCGTCGTAACAAAATCGGTGATTTGTTGATTGACAAGCCAGCGAATAAAACGATGCCGAATCAAATCAGTGAACCGTTCCTGGCACGCGCCGGTCAATTCACACCACTCGTTCCAAAATTCAATGTCCGGCAAATCGCGCGAATCGAGAATGCCGGCGCGCAAACCATCATCCAGGTCGGCGGTACTGTAGGCAGTCTCATCCGCCGCGCTCGCAAATTGCGCTTCGAGTGTGGCGGCTTCGGCGGGATTGTACTCGGATGGATTTACGACGTCGTACTCGGTCTCGTGTTTGGCGATGCCTTCGCGCAATTCGTACGTAAGGTTCAATCCAGGATAATCGTCGTAGCGTTCTTCCAACTCTTCGACGATACGGAGCGATTGGACTTGGTGATTAAATCCACCGTACTCTTTCATTAATTCGTTCATCGTGTGCTCGCCCGAATGACCGAATGGTGTGTGACCCAGATCGTGCGCGAGACAAATTGCTTCGGTCAGGTCCTCGTTCGCGCCGAGCGCGCGCGCAAACGTGCGCCCGATTTGCGCGACCTCGATGCTGTGTGTGAGGCGTGTACGATAATAGTCGCCTTCGGTGTTGACGAAAACCTGAGTCTTGTATTCGAGGCGTCGAAAAGCAGTTGTGTGAATGATCCGGTCGCGGTCGCGTTGAAACGCGGTGCGATAATCGTGTTCAGGGTCGGGGTACTTGCGCCCGCGTGAATCGCGGCTGGGCATGCCATAGGGCGCGAGGCGCGCAAGTTCGAGTTGTTCTAGTTCTTGACGTGTGGTCAACATTGTCCACCTCCATTATAAATGCGATTATATCACAGATACAAAAAATGAGCGCTCATATCAACCGAGTAATCGCGACGATCGCGTCCCGGGAACAATCAATTGAGGAGAATTCTTTTCAAAACGTATTGTGAAAGAAATAACCAACCTTAAATAGCCAGATGTATTTTGACCATTCTTTGACCGGAATAAATTTGATTTTTTCACCCTGATTAGATATATTTACATATGAAGATGTTTTGTCAAAAGCGCGATAATGGCTGTCGCGCCAGTTCTATTTTTTCGGGCGTCTCGAAAATGGCGCGAACGAATTGTGTTCGCCTGCCTGCGAGACGTTTTTTATTTTCGAGCACTCATCGCATCTTATAACGCGATCGTCCGATGCAGGGCGAATCTCGACGAGAATGTTCATGTTGTTCTGACGAGGGAATGACCTGACGCTCTTGTCATCAGGAAAGGAGGAAACGGAGGAGCACGCATTTATTCTAGGCGCCAAACCAATTCCCGAATTTACTCTCATTGAGGAGAAACATGTTTAGAATCAAGACCCTCGTCATGATTGCTGGAGTGGCACTCTTTATCGCCGTAGCGGCGTTGATGTTGATGACCACACCTCAAACAGTCTCGGCGCAAAATCCGACGCCAGCCCCCAAGCCACCGAACGCCGTGGTGAGCGTGGTGCCGGTTGCGGCGAACGCGACCGGTGACAAGAATGTTATCACCGGCACGATCAAGGCTGTGACTGATACCGCGGTGGGCGAGTACAATCTCACTATCGCGATGGGCGCAACTGGTTTGAGCAATGTGCCGACCAATGTGCCGGTTACCGTCCAATGCGTTTCGGATGATGCCAAGAATCCGGGCAAGCCCGCTTGGTCGTTGATCAAGCCTGCCGATTCCAAGGCAACCTTGACGCTGACCAACACCATGCAAACCAAGTTCACACCGGACGTGGTGGGCTGGTACGCCGCGACCTGCAACCTGGGTGGTGGTGGTGAAGTGGGCGGCGTGCGCGTGTACGCCAACAACTTTGTCGGCATTGACGCGGGCAAGTGCGAAACTTGTCACGCTACCAAAGTTGCGGAATGGAAGAAAACGGGTCACGCCAAAATCTTTACCGAAGAAATTGACGTGAAACCAACGCACTATGCTGAATCTTGCGTGTCGTGCCACGTGACGGGTTACTATGTTCCGCCGGTCGGCGCGGGCAATGGTGGTTTCAAGGATGCCGCGACCAAAGCCGGTTGGAAGATGCCGACCTGGAAAGAAATCGAAGCCGGTGGCAACTGGGCTAAAGCGCCTGCCGCCGTCAAGAACATGGCGAACATTCAATGCGAACAATGCCACGGTCCCGCCGGTGGTCACGTCAAGGGTGAAACCACGATGGCGAGCAGTTTCGATGAAGGCGTTTGCAATGTTTGCCATAATGGTTCGAGTCGCCATGACAAGGGCGAACAACTCAAGAACGCCGGTCACGCGGATCGCACCTCGCCCGCCTTTGCGATTGAAGGCATCGGCGAACAAGCTTGTGTGCGTTGCCACTCGGGCGCGGGCTTTGTGACGTTCACCAAAGATCCGAACAATCCTGCCGCTTGGGAAAACGAAAAGCAAACCATCTCTTGCGCAACCTGCCACGATCCGCACGACGACAAGAACGCTTGGCAATTGCGCATCAACGGCACCGCGCAACTCGTTGGCATGCCGTTCAAGGTTAGCAAAGAAATTGGTCTTTCGGCTACTTGTTTCGAATGCCACAACAGCCGCGTCAGCTCGGAAGATTTCGCCGCTGGCAAATCCACGAGCACCCCGCACTATAGCAGTATCGCGGAATTGATCAGCGATACCGGTGGCATCACCTACGGCGCGACCGTGCCGAACTCGCCGCACGGTGCGATTGTGGGTACTGCGCCCGTCGCCAATCCGGCGTACGATGCAGTCAAAAATCCTGACGTCGCCAAGTTCTTGTGGAGCGCGGCGGGAGATGCCAAGGGCAATGCGCCTGGTCCGTGTGTGGCTTGCCACATGTGGCCCGTCATCGGCAACACCAAAGACCCGTACTATGACAAGGTCGGCGGTCACTCGTTCAACGCCAAGAGCGCGGATGGCAAGTTCGATTACACCGCCGCGTGCAAGTCGTGCCACGGCGACCTCAAGAGTTTCAACCTGACCGCCAAAGCGGACTATGATGGCAATGGCAAGACCGAAGGCGTGCAAGATGAAATCAAGGGCTTGCTCGGTGTCGTGTGGAAGAACCTGGAAGCCAAGGGTTTCAAGAAAGTGGACACCGGTTATCCGTACGCCACTCTGCCGCAAGGTGCTGATCTCAAGTTACGCAGTGCCTGGTTTAACTATCGCTTGGTCTATGGCGTAATGTGGGGCACCGACACGGGTAATGGTAACGAAGGCAAGGCGCAAGCCATGCACAATTTCAAACGCGCCGTATCTTTGTTGCAACTCTCGCTCAAAGACCTGAACGGCTCTTTGCCGGCAGGCATGACCGAGATGAAGTAAGAAATTGTTTGATCGCCAACAACATGCGCGCATCACTCACCTAATCACTCACATCACATCACGGCGATAAAAACGCGGGCGGGATGAATCCAAGATTCGTCCCGCCCGCATTCGTTATGTTTGTCGCAAATAGAACGGTTGTTTATTTGACATTTATACACGTGCTTGATATATTCAGAATATAGGAATGTGAATATATTGGTCATTCAAGGTCGAATGACTATCCGGCGTCTCGACAAGGCGAAGAGTGATTCTGCGTGTCGAGGCGTTTTTTATTGCGTATTTATTGCACGCGCGATTACGTGCAACCGTCCGGTGCCGGACGAACCAAGACAGACGACGCGCAAACAATTCTGACGAGGGGAATTGTGCGGCAAATTTGTCAAAGTGAAAGGAGGAATGGAAAAACAGCCTCATCTTCAGACGCTAATTCCAAATTCCTAAATTCAGTGAGGAGACACCATGTCTAAAATGAGAACCCTCGTCATTCTGGCAGGGATTGGAATGTGCCTCGCGATGCTCGCGTTCGCACTCCTCTCTGCACCCCAAACAGCAGTTGCCCAAGGTCCGACGGCGACACCCGTCCCGCCGGTTGCCAAGGTTGAAATTGTGGCGATGCCCGGCAACATTGCCGCGCCCGGCGCGATTACCGCGACCATTCGCTATGTCACGGAAACCAATCCGGCATCGTCAACCGTCGCGCTCTACACGACCGGTTTAAGCAATGTCCCGATTAACGTGCCCGTGTACATTCAAGTGAGTGCCGCCGATCCCAAGAACTCGGGAACGCCGGTGTGGGCGCTCACGAAACCCGCCGAATCCAAATCGGTTATTACGAACGTCACCACCATCACGAATGCGATGGTCGCCAAGTTTACGCCCGATGTGGTCGGCGCGTACTATGTTCAGGTCACGTTGAGAAATGCGGCAGGTGTCACCAGCGCGCCGCAATTCGTGTTCTTTAACGCCGGCACATACATCGGCGTGGAAGCCGGCAACTGCAAGCAATGCCACCCGGGCAAGACTGCCGAATGGGCAAAGACGGGTCATGCGCTCGTCTTCCGCGAAGAACTCGACAACAAAATTGATGGACCCGCTGGCGTTGCGCCTAGCGCCGCCGGCTACATCACCCATTATTCTGAAACCTGCACACGTTGCCATACCACCGGTTGGTATCCTGCGCCGTACAATGGCTCCGGCGGTTATTTCGACGCCAAAGCCAAAGCCAACTGGACCTTCCCAACCTGGAAACAGATTGACGAAGTGTTCACCAAAAAAGCTCCCAGCAATTGGGAAGCCGCTCCCGCTGGTGTCAAGAACATGGGCGTGATCGGTTGCGAAGCGTGTCACGGTCCCGCCGAACAGCACGTCAAGAACGGCGCCAAAGTAATGGACACGTCGCTCGATTCGGGTGTCTGTAATCAATGCCACGGTGCCGCCGCGAATCACTCCAAGGGCTGGCAACTCGGCAACTCCAAGCACCAGGTCGGCACGAGCTTTGAAGAAATCTATGGTCCGGCGCGTCAAGCGTGTGGCCGTTGCCATAGCGCAGAAGGTTTCATCACCTTTGTTGCCAATCCCAAGAACATGGCGGCATGGGGCAATGAAGAAGGTCCCGTCGGTTGCGCGGTGTGTCACGATCCACACGCCGAAGACAAACCGTGGCAATTGCGTATTGCCGGCAAGCCGGTTGAAGTGGCTTCGTTGCCAAACGCTAAAGATGTTGGTTTGTCCGCCATTTGCTTTACCTGCCACTGGGGTCGTCGCGACCTCGCCGCCGATGCGACCGTGATTGCGGCGAATGGCGCGGCAGGTTATCCGCACTATTCGACGGCGGCTGAAATGCTCGCTGATACGGGTGGCTATACCTACGGTCAAACCGTACCCAACTCGCCGCACGGCGCGTTGGTCGGCGTTGCGCCGATTGCGAGCGGCAACACTGGACCGGGCATGGCGAAATTCTTGTACAGCAGTCCCACCGACACCAAGGGCAACGTCCCAGGTCCGTGCGTGACGTGCCACATGGTTGCCGGACCTCCCGCGACGGACAAGAGCGCCTACCAAGTGGGTGGACACTCGTTCAACGCGGTGACGCCGGACGGCATGGTAGATTACGGTGCGTCCTGCAAATCGTGTCACGGCGAAGTCAAAGATTTCAACCTGAAAGCCAAAGGCGACTATGACGGCAACGGCAAAGTCGAAGGCGTCCAGGATGAACTCAAGGGCTTGCTGTGGACGGTTTGGAAAGGACTCGAAGCCAAGGGCTGGAAGCAAGCCACAGGCAGTCCGTATGGCACCGCTCCCGCGAACGCCGATTCGAAACAAAAAGCCGCATTCTACAACTTCCGCTCGATCTATGGCGTGATGTGGGTTGCGGACGCCTCGGGTAAGATTGCAGGTGGCAATGAAGGTAAAGCCGCCGCGATGCACAATTTCAAACGCTCCTGCGCCCTGTTGCAATTGTCGCTCAAAGATTTGAACGGCTCGTTGCCGGCTGGCGCGGCTGACTGCACCAAATAGTTCAACGTAATCTCATCACACACGCACGAAAATAAAAATGCGGGCTGGAGCGATCCAGTCCGCATTTTTTATTTGACCTGAAACGAGGTTAACTCAAAAGCATCGTCTACACTGTCTGGCACACCAAGCCGATCGCCTGTGTCGTTATCATACCACCCGATGCGAAGCACGTACATCCCCGGCGATAAATCTTCCGGCACATTCAACGTAAATGTATCGCGCACCATTTCATTTGCCGCCCAACGTGTCGTCGGATAAATGCCGCGCAGAGGCGCGTGATCGTCCTGCGCGATTTTTTCGCCCGCACGTTCAAGGTGCGCGAACGCAACCAGGTTTTGCGGAATCGCGCGTTGCGCTTGCCAGACGAGTGTGAGGTTTAACGTTCCAGGTTTTAACGTTTCAGATTGTGTGTGCCAACCCATGAGCGAAATCGCATCGCCGAAATTTGCCGATTGCAAACGCAATCCCGGGGCAGGGGCGTAGACGCGATACTTGCCGATGCTTTGCGCGAGTGTGTAATGGCGATCCAACGCTGAAACAAATTCGCGCGTGAACCGGCGAAAGTGGTCTACATTTTCGCGTGTGCCGTTTTCGAGAATGACCAACGGGAAAATTTGGTCGCGCAAACCATCCAATTCGAAATGTTGATTCCATTTGCCGGCGCGCGCGAGTGAACTGTACTGGAATGTGTAATAATCAACTTGCTTGCCGTGTGTCGCGAGCGCACCCATATCTTCGGAAATGATTGTGCCATTTGTGCGCGCGAGCAATACGCCCAATTCCTGGTTTGTCGGCGCGTCGCGTGCGATCAAATCGGCGGCGACACGTGGGTCGGTGGTTCGAGCAAAGAGCGCAAGTTGAATGAAAAGTAGGATTACAAATCCCAGGTTCAAAATTTCAGGTTTAAGCTTGTTCAACTTGAAACTTGAAACCTGAAACTTGAAACCCATAAACACACACGCGATTGCAATCGCTTCGAAAAAATAATTTTCCCACGCGCCCACGCGCCCCGACAACGCGAGCGCGGCGAAGGCAACGATCGCGTACCATTCGAGCACGCCGATTTGTTTCGCGCGTACGCGGTCGAGCCAAGCCCACGCCGCGAGCAAAATCAAAATCGGAAAGGTGAACGCGAAATTTTTCAACAGCGCAACAACCTGGTCGAACAAAAATACGGTCGCGTTCGAGTCAATCAATCCGGCAGTAAATCCGCCGCGCGTAAATACATCGAGCGCAAGATAAATCGTGCCGCCACTCGCGCCGAGCGCAACAGCGAAAATGATCGCTGTGCGTTTGTCACGCATCCACAATGCGAGGAACACGGCGACCGGCGCGGCGAAGAGAGAATGCTTGGTGTAGAGTGCAAGTAAAAAGCACAAAGTAAAAAGTAAAAAGTAAAGCGTGCGTTGTTTGCGTTGCCACGTGTTCACAAAATAAATGCCGGCAAATGTGAACGCGAGTCCGATGAGGTCAACGCGAAAGAGCGCGATCCAGTTGTAGATGTAAGGCGAGGCGAGAAAAAATAGTACCGCGATCATCGCGCCGGATAATTTGCGCGTTTCGGTTTGCACGATGCGAAAAATCAATGTGGCGACAACCAATGCGGAGATGATATTCAACAATCGCCCGCTCACGTACCCGTCGCCGAAAATTGGCATGAGCGCGGCGGACAAGAGCATCGCGACCGGTGGGTAATTCGACGACGAGTACGGAAACGCATCGAGCGGTTTATAGATTGCATGACCGCGTGCGATTTCTTGCGCGAACCACAACACGATGCCTTCGCCGTAATCGAGTTGGTACGGATAGGTCAAGCCGGCAAACGCGAGCCAGGCTGTGAATGCGACCAGCATCGCCAGACCTAGCCACACCAGCCACCACAAAAATCGTGAGAGTAAATTCATCGCGGATATCTTAGCAGAGGTGAGCACATGGGTCAAACTTGGCGGGAATGATTTTACGAATGAACGATTTGCATATCCAGAATTTCGGTTTATAATGGGCGCACTCCGCACCCTAGAGGTAAACCAGCATGAAGTTGTTCCGTTCGTTGCTTGCCGCCCTGTTTATTTTTGCCGCACTCGTCTTGTCCGCATGCGAAGCCGCCGACGCCACACCCACGCCGCGCCCGACTCGCACGGCGACGGTACGCCCGGTAGTAACTGAGCAACCGGTCAATACGCCAACTCCTGAACCAACGCCGACCTTGATTGTCGAACCGACTGAAGCGCCGACCTATACACCCGTGCCGCCCGGTCGTGCCGGCGCGCCGCAACCTGCCGCGCCGATTGGATTTGTGCCGCCCGCCGGCAGTGATCCATTGATTCCCAAGATTGGTCCCTTCCCACCCAAGCCAATCCCGGTTCGCGCCGCCGGTCTCAATCCGCTGACCGGGTTAACGGTAAGCGACCCCAAAGTTTTGCAACGTCGCCCACTCGTCGCACGCATCGGCAACGATCAAATTGTGCGCACGAATGCGTGGCACGCCGGCTTGAATCAAGCCGACCTGGTTTTTGAAGAACTGATTGACATGATTGGCAATCAGTACGCGCACACGCGTTACAGCGCGGTGTTTCTCTCAAACATGCCGCAACTCGTGGGACCGATTCGCAGTGGACGCATCATCAATTTCCAGGTTGTGCCGATGGTGGACGGTGCGCTCGCACACGCCGGCGCAAGTGATGGCACGCGTTGGCTCTTTTCCAAAGTGCCGACGATGGTAAACCTCGACGAGTACTTTAATCAGCCGGCGTACTGTTACGATAAAACACATCCGTATCAAGGTCGTCTCTTTACGACCGGCCCGCGTTTGCGTGAATGGATTTCGCAAAAGGGCTGGGAGAAATCCGTGCCGCTGTACGGTTTCACGTTTGGTAATGCGCCAGGCGGGATGCAATCAGGCAACACGCTCTCAATCAATCGCGCGCCCTGGCCCTCGTGGAGCACCGTCGAGTGGCGTTACGATGCCGGCAGTGGCAGTTATCTGCGTTTTACAACTGGCGCGCCGCACATGGTTACGGATAAGACAGTCACTGCCAAGTGGGGCAATGGCGCGGATTGCGTAACGACGCCGGGCACGGAAACCAAATCGCAAGTGCGCGCAACGAACTTGGTCGTGCTGTGGGCGCGTCACGAGAAAACGCAAATCATCGAGGACTCGAACAATTCGGTTTCGGTGTACATCAACCTGACTGGTTCGGGTGATGCGCAAATTCTCCGCGATGGTCAAACCATCAAAGGCAAATGGCGTCGCAACAGCGAGCAGGAATTTTTTGAATTCGTGGACAATGCCGGCAACATCATTCCGCTCAAAGCCGGCACGACCTGGTTCGAAATTGTGCCCTTGGGTTACATCGTGGACGTGAAATAAACGGACAAACAACGTGAACAATTTTTACTTGATCGGATTGACCGGTAACCTAGCCAGTGGCAAGAGCACTGTACGTCGCGCGCTCGAACGCTTGGGCGCGAGCGGACTCGACGCCGATCCGCTCGCGCATTTGGCGATGCGGCGCGGCTCGACAGTGTGGTTTAACCTGGTCAAGACGTTCGGGTTGGATATTCTCACGTTCAGTGGCAAGATTGATCGTCGCAAATTAGGCGCGCGCGTGTTCAACGATCCGCAGGCACTCGCGCAACTTGAAGGGATCACACACCCGGCGGTGCGCGAACAAATCAAGGATTGGTTGCGCCACGTCGAAACGCCCATCGTCGTCATCGAAGCGATCAAGTTGGTCGAAGCTGGGTTGGTAGAGTGGTGCGATGCGTTATGGGTTGTCAAATGTTCGCCCGAAGTGCAAATCGAACGCGTCGTGCGTGACCGGCAAATGAGTGTCGAGGATGCCAAGGCGCGTCTCGCCGCGCAAGGTTCGCTCGATGAAAAATTGCGTCGCGCCGAGGTCGTGATTGATAACAACGGCGACGAAAAATTCACGCGCGCGCAAATCGAACGCGCATGGTCATTGCTCAATCCGACGCTTGCGCGCGACAAGCGTGAATGGTTGTGGGGCAGTGCGACGGCGACCCAGGTTGTAATGCCGGTTGCGCCGCTACCTGTACCATCACCGGAACCGGAACCAATCCCAGTTTCGGCGATTCAAGACGAGCCAACGCCGGTTGTGGTTGCGCCATCTGTGCCTATCGCGGAAATTGGTGATGCGTCTGTCATCGAAGTTCGTCGCGCGCGTCGCAACGACCTGGTTGCGTTGAGCATCGCGTTAGGCAAGCGTGAACATCTAAGCGAGCCGCTGGCGCATGACCAGGTGCTCAAACATCTGGGCGAACGCGGTTATCGCATTGCGTTGAGTGAAGGACGGGTCATTGCGCTGGCATCGTGGGAAGCAGAGAACCTGGTCGCGATGATGCGCGATGTGTGGGCAGAGTCGGAATCGGCGGCGCGCCGCGCATTGCCGGATTTGTTTGGTCTGATCGAGGAAGATGCGCGCGGACTGTTGTGCGAGGTCAGTGTGATTTTTGTTCAACCGACCACCGCGTCGTTCATCGCCGAACAAGCCGACAGTTGTGGTTACCTGGCGCGTCAGGTGGGCGAGTTGCACAAACTGTGGCAACCGGTCGTGCAGGAACGTTTGCTAGCCGACGCGCAAATTTTTGTCAAACAATTGCGCGAAGAAATGATTACCAAACCGGTGTAGGAGATGGACCAGATGGCGGGAGTGAAAAAATGGACGGCGAGTCATCCGCGTCTTGCGGCTTGGCTTGCGCTGGCAATTGGCATGGTTGTGATTTTGTTGTGGTCGGCAAAAGATGTGGGTTTGCTACCGACGCAACTTGCCGCGCTGGTTGTGGCGACAATCTTGCTTGCGGGTTTGTGTGTCTGGATCATTGGTTGGGAGAATGACGAGGACGAATCCGCCGAGCAAAAATAATTTTCACGCGGCAGATAAAAAATCAGGGAAGCATAGAGCAATTTGCCCGACGCTTCCCTTTTTTATTCACAGCGTTTGCTTGCATTATTGCGGCGTGAACGATGTGCTACCTGAGCCAGTGCTGGTTCCCAAAAATCCGTGTACTGTAACCACGACTGGGTAACCTGCTGGTTGCACGCCCATATCAAAACTGGATGTGGATTGACCATTGGCATCGGTCTGCGTCATCGGAATCACGCGAGTTCCACGTTGATATTGAACCACCATGTAGAGTGCCACACCAGACACCGGCTTGCCGGTGATTCGATCATCTACCGAAACATCAATGTACTGAGGACCTTTAGTGCCGGTCTGACGAAACCGCACACGCACTTGAACATCCAACGATACATTAGAACCGGTAGTTGGAGGTGCCGTCACTGCAGTGGTCGTGCGGCGCACGGGGTACGGCACTGTTGATTCGAGACACCAATCACTTGCGGTGGGCGTGCGCCATTGAAAATCGGCGGGATACTTGCGATCCAACGCGATTTGTCCAACTGGCGACAGGCGCACCTTGTTCGGTCCCGCGTCTACAGGATTCCACTCGATGCGCATGCGTTGAAAGTACTGTACGAACACACCGTTCTCGTAACGCAATTGCGACACGGGGTAGCCGAACATTTCACGTCCCCCGTTTGCGTCATAGTAATCCTTGATCGCGAAACCGATCATCAACCCGGTTTCAGGAAAGTACCTAAAGTTCGGGTCATTGAGTGATGGAATGGCTTGGGATTTGACCGGCGGATCGGTGATGTTATATTGCATGCCAAGCAATCCCAGTTGTACACGAAACGGTTCCGGATTTTGCGGCGCAAATTCAAAACGCGCAAAAGTAAAATACTGCACCAATTTATCATCTTCTAGAAACGCTTCGGTGAGTGGGAGACCGAAACGTGCCGCGCCACCGTGTGTTTCATAGAATGCCAAGAACGCGCCGTGAATGTTGTGGCTCGTTTCACGGACGTACACGCAAACTGGCGTCGTGCCTTGCGCCGAGACCGGCGCACTCATCCCCGCCAACGCCAAGACCGATGCGATGATCGAGCAAATTAACAAAAGGATTGGCAAGCGGTTCATCGGGTGCCTCCTTTTACCGATTCACTTGACAATGAAGTCAAACGCTGGGGCGTAATCAAGTTGATAGACCTGGGTTGAAGATAAATCATTTTTTCTTGGGACAAGAAAAAAGGTCTTTCTGCTCAGATGCAATGGAACAGATAGACCCCTCTCGAGTTCTCTCCTTCCACTTCGGCGGCTCGGCGATCATGGCTAACTGAATTGCTTTAGACCCGTAGCTTTGCGTCCTCGCCTTTCGACGAGTTTGCTATTATCGGTGGTTGTGCGATTTGACCATCTGCATCATAATACGCATTTTGGGTAAACACAATAGGAAACCGGTCATTTTTTTAAATTTTTTTTATTCATCCCAGGATTTTTCCAGTGAACCAGGTTGTCTAATCCAAAGAGCATCCAAGTGGGTCGTTTTACAATCGAGTGATAGTTGTTGTGCTCTCACTCCCAGGTGGTCAACCTCAAAGGCAAGTCAGGTATGCGTCTACAACAATTTCAAGTAGCGGTGGTTGAACAGACCAAGAAAAAATTACCACGTGAATTACGCGAATTTCAAGCCCGTTCGTTTTTCACGCTGGTCAAACTTGCTTACGCGCGTCCAAAAATTCATTACGAAGTAGGCGTGCGTGGCAAAGAACGACTCATCGAAATTGGTTTGCATTGCGAAGATGCGCCGGCGGTCAACGCGGCTTTGCTCGCGTATTTCGAGTCGCGTGCGTTTGAAATTCACGCCGAGCTGGGTAGTCGCATCGAAATCGAACAGTGGACGAACACGTGGAGTCGGGTGCATCAAGTTGTGCCGTACACCGGTTTAGATGCGGCACTAGTCCAAGTTGTTGCGAATGAGTTGGCGCAAATGATTGCGGTCCTCGAACCGATGGTCAAGGATTTTTTTGCGCGTTAACACGCGCCCAAACGTCAAGTGGAAAAGATCGCCGCGCCGGAGAATAAAAAAACGCGGAGAGGCAGAGCGAAATAAATTCCCTCTGCCTCTCCCTTGTGTGGCGCTACTTTTTGTCCCACGAAAATTTGCGCGTGGCGGCGGGCGGCAATTTTTTCACTTCGGCAATCGTCAACTCGCGGTTGCCCTCGAATGAATCGTACCATGCCGCGCCTTCCATTTCGGCGGCAAGAATCCAGGGA
>CAZPIR010000009.1:0-1611 GCA_964586085.1 uncultured Anaerolineaceae bacterium
CCCAGCCCGGTGGATGGACACCTCACCGATGTTGCGAAACTCGCTGAACTGGGTGGGCGCGGTGTGCTCGCGTTGACGAGTGACAGCACGAACGCCGATTCGCCGGGACACACACCCTCGGAAGAAATTGTGGGCGATAGTTTTGCGCGTGTGTTCGCGACCGCCGAAGCGCGCATCATCATTGCCACGTTCGCGTCGAACATTTCACGCATTCAACAAGTGATTGATACGGCGGTCAAGTTCAATCGCCACGTCGTCGTTGTCGGGCGTTCGATGCAAGACAATGTCAAAATGGCGATGGAGTTGGGTTATTTGCATGCGCCCGAAGGTGTGCTTATTCGCGCGGATCAAATGCACAAGCATCAACCGAAAGAACTCGTGGTTGTTTGCACCGGCGGGCAGGGCGAGCCGACGAGCGCGCTGACCAAGATGGCGAATCGCGCGCACAAGCAAGTGACACTCGTCTCCGGCGACACCGTGATTCTTTCCGCGACGCCGATTCCCGGCAACGAAGAAATGATCAACAAGACGCTGAACAATTTGTTCCGTGCCGGCGCGAATGTGGTGTACCACGAACTGATGGACGTGCACGTGTCGGGACATGCGAGCCGCGAAGAACAAAAGTTGATGATCAATCTGTTGCGCCCAAAATATTTTGTTCCGCTACACGGCGAGTACCGTCATCTCGCTCTGCACGCGCGCCTCGCGCAATCGCTCGGCATCGCGCGCGATCACGTTTTCATTGTCGAGAACGGGAACGTCGTCGAGTTCGACGAGGACGGGTGCGGACGCATCGCGCACGAATCGGTGCCGGCGAGCGATGTGCTCGTGGATGGTCTCGGCATCGGCGACATTGGCGCGACGGTCTTGCGCGAACGCCATCATCTTTCCGAAGATGGTTTTTTCGTCGCGCTCGTCACGCTCGATGCGCACACTGGCGAATTGGTGTTTGGTCCCGAAATTATCACGCACGGTTTTGTCTACATGGAAGGCGCGGAAGAATTGATCGAGGGCGCAAAGGAAGCGATTCGCAACACGCTTCACGGCGGACACGATGCCGGATTGAGTGCAACGCTCAAAGATGTGTTGAGTCAATATCTGTACAAAAAAACGCATCGCCGTCCGATGGTGATTCCGGTCGTGACCGAAGTCTAGTTGGAATAATACTCGTCCGCGAATCCAGGTGCGCGGCACTGGGTTCGCGGAATTTTTTTCGCCGCCAATTTGCCAAAGGCAATTCAAGGATTGAACGAATGAGCAATTCTCTAGCTACAGCATCAACTCCCGCACGAACCGAGCCACTGCCCGAACCAGGTCAATTCGAGCGCAACCGCGTGTTGACGATTGCGGCGGGACATGGTGTGCACGATACGTATACCGCGTTCCTCGCGCCGTTGTTGATTGTGTTCAAGCAAAACCTGGGTCTGTCGAACGCCGAAGCGGGCTTGTTGTCCGTGTTCATGCAAGAAGCATCGCTCGCGCAACCATTTATTGGCGGCATCGCCGACCGATTCGGGGCGCGCTACTTTGTGATTCTTGCGCCCGCCGTCACCGGCATCGCGATGAGTTTGCTCGGTCTCGCGCCCACGTATCTGACGCTTGCGATTTTGC
>CAZPIR010000009.1:1621-12105 GCA_964586085.1 uncultured Anaerolineaceae bacterium
TTGCTGACGATTGTTGGTGTGAGTTCGGCGTGCTTGCACGCAGTTGGTCCCGTGTTGACCGGCAATCATTCGGGCAACAAACTGGGTCTGGGCATGAGTTTGTGGATGGTGGGCGGTGAGTCGGGACGATTTATCGGACCACTCGTCGTCGCGGTCGCTGTGCCAATTTTGACGCTACAAAATTTTTACTGGTTGATGATCGGCGGGTTGGCGGCATCGGTGTTTCTGTGGTTGAACATGCCGCGTGATCAAACGCACGAGGAACGTGCCAAGCGCAAAGGAATTTCGCTCCGCCAAGAACTCGTTGGCAAGGAAAAAACAATTGCGGTCTTGGTCGGCTTGATTATCATTCATGTGTTCATGACCGCCGCATTGGTGACGTACTTGCCGGTGCTTTTGCACGATCAAGGCGAATCGTTTTCGATGGCGAGTGTGGGCTTGGCAACTTTGCAAGCGGCGGGCGTTGTCGGCGCATTTTTCGGCGGCACGTTGAGCGATAAACTGGGTCGGCGGTGGATGTTGTTCGCTTCGATTTTGCCGACTTCGATTTTCATGTTCGTGTTTCTTGCCGCGACGGATTGGATGCGTCTGCCCCTGTTGGTCGTCCTGGGCTTGACCTCTCTCTCGATTACGCCGGTCACGATGGCGTTGGTGCAAGAAAGTTTTCCGCAGAACCGCGCGCTCGCGAACGGATTTTATATGGCGCTCAGTTTTTTCGTGCGCTCGATAGTAGTGGTCGCGCTTGGCTGGCTGGGCGATGGTTTTGGTTTGCGGACCGCGTTCTTGGTCAGCGCGATTGTGCCGTTGCTCGGCTTGCCGCTCTTGGCGATTTTGCCGGAGAAGAGATTGGCAAAATGAAAATCTTGCTGACCGGTTTTGAACCGTTCGGCGGCTCGGTATTCAATCCGTCCGAACAAGTTGTTCGCGCGCTCGCTCGCGAAAAAATTCCCGGCATCGAATTGCACCCGGCGATTTTGCCGGTGGATCGCGTACGGGGTTCCGAAGCACTGCTGCGTGCGTTCGATGAATCGCAACCGAGTGCCGTTGTGATGCTCGGCGAAGCATCGCGTCGCGCCGTGATCTCGCTCGAACGCGTTGCGGTCAATCTGCTCGACTTTCGCATCGCGGATAATGCCGGCGCGAAAATCGTGGACGAGCCGATTGTGCGTGATGCGCCTGCCGCGTATTTCAGTACGCTTCCTTTGCGCGCGATGCACGAGGCAATCAGCGCGGCGCAGGTGCCGGTCGAATTGTCGTTGAGCGCGGGCGCATTTCTATGCAATCAAGTGATGTTCACGATGTTGCACCATCTCGCGCAAAATAAAGTAATCGTGCCGGCGGGTTTTATTCATCTGCCGCCATTGCCAATCCAGGTCGTCGGCAAAAGTCCGCAACTTGCTTCCATGTCACTCGACACCCTGCTCCTGGGTCTGCGCGCCGGGTTGGGTGTGCTTGCCAAGTAAATCAAAAGAGGACAGTCATCACTGTCCTCTTTTTTATGGGGGGTGTATGGTTGTGTATCCTACAATTCAATCGTCATGCCTTCGCGTGCAAGAACTGTGTTGGGAAATTCGGCTTGGGCGTCGTGTTCTAATTTTTCCAGTGTTGCATCATCGTGGGTTGGCTCGTGGTGAAACAGGGCGAGTTGTTTCACGTCTGCCGCGCGCGCAACCGTGACCGCCATTTGCCATGTGCTGTGTCCCCAACCCTGGCGCGACATGGTGGGACTGGCATACTCGTTTTCCAAGTACTGCGCATCGTGAATCAACAAGGATGCGCCGTGCGCGAAATTGATGAGCCGTTGATCGCCGCCCGCGTACCCCTCCGTGTCTGTTGCATACACGACCGCTTTGCCGTTGTGCTCGATGCGATACACGAACACGCCTTGCGGGTGCGCGTGCGAACGCATCGCGCGAATGCGCACGACTTGCTCGGTGAGTGGGACTTGGACGCGCCCATCCTGGAACACGTGCGGCTCGGTGCTCGATGAATTGAGAAAAATACTTTCGCCTTCCTGCAAATTTCGCATAAAACGCAGGCACGGCAATTCTTCGAGCATGATTGGAAAGACCGGTGGCAACATGGCGCGGGCTAAAACTTCTTGCAAATCTTCGTGCAGAGTTTTGGGTCCAAACACATGGAGTGTCGTGGACGGATAATGCGTCGGCGTGAAAAAAGGAAAACCCTGGGTGTGATCGTGATGCGTGTGCGTAAAGAGTAAAGTCGCGGTGATGGGTTGATGATTGGTGCGATGCTGAGCAAGCATCGCATTGCCGAGTGGAATGATGCCGGTGCCGGCATCAAGGATGATGCGATGTTGCCCGGCGCACACTTCGATGCAGGGCGTATTGCCGCCCACGCGTGTGGTGCTAGAACCCGGTGCGGGATAACTGCCACGCACGCCCCAAAAGGTTACGGTGATTGGACTCATTGGTGTGACCTCACTCGTCCAACTCTGCCGGTGCTAACGGCAGAGTCAAACGAAAAATTGTGCCGCGCGGTGAATTGTGCTCCGCCCAAATTTTGCCGCCATGTGCCTCGACGATGCCCCGCGAAATTGCGAGACCCAGTCCACTACCGCCCACCTTGCGCGTGGATGCGCCATCCACCTGGAAAAATCGTTCAAAGATTTTTTCGAGCAAGGCGGGCGGAATTCCGTCGCCTTGGTCGGCGACGCTAATCAAAATATGATTGTGTTCAACTTCACAGGTCACGCTGATCGCGCCGCCCTTGGTGTACTTGATGGCATTTTCGAGCAGGTTGCGCAACACTTGGCGCATGCGGCGCGGGTCGGCGAGCGCGCGCGGCAGTTCGGCGGGCAGGTCGGTAACGAAATAATGTGACTCGGTACGCATCCGCGTTTCGTCCACCACATCGCGGATGAGTGTGCGAAGCTGGGTCGGCTCGGTTTTCACACGCAGTGCGCCAACTTCGATTTGCGACATCTCAAGCAGGTTGTCAATGATTTCGGTGAGCCGATCGCTCTCCTCTTCGATGATGCGCAAGAAATCGCGTTGCGTCGCGTCGTCCCATTTCACGTCTTTGCGGAGTAAGGTTGTGGCGAAACCTTTGATCGAAGCGAGTGGGGTGCGGAGTTCGTGCGACACGGTCGAGAGCAGTTGCGATTTCATCGCATCGGCTTCACGTTCGCGCGTGACATCGCGCAAGAGCAAGCCGGTGCCAATTGTTTGACCGGCAAAATCGCGCAACGCAAAAAAACGCGCGGTGAGTGTGAGCGTAGCGTGTTCGGTGCGAACGATGTTCAGGTCAACGGCGTTTTCCGCGAGCGTTGTCAATGCGGCATCGAGCTTGGCGCGCGTGTCCTCGGGTTTCGTTGTGCGCGCGGCGATGCGGTCGAGCAATGCCGTGCTCGTCAAGCCGAGCATCTCATCGGCGCGCAAATCGAGGAGGGTGGCGGCGCGTTGATTCCAGAGCAGGGTGTGTTGATGCGCGTCAAGAAGAGCCAGCCCATCAACCAAATCATGCAATGCGCTTGTGCCGAGGTCGGTGTTAAACGTCAAGGCATTCAATTCGGCAATGGGCGAATTAATTGTTTCCATTGTGATTGAATTATACCATCAAGCGACAAAAAGAAAAGCCCCGTCAAAAACGGGGCTAGCACCTCAATCGCTGGGCATGGTGCGGAGGAGACGATGCTTTTCCCACAACTCGGCTTTGGTTTCTGGATGGTCGGGATCGGGTTGGATGGCGTCTACTTGACAGACCCGGAAACATCGTCGCTTTCCGATGTCAATGCACTCGGTGCACCGATCGGGATGGATGGCATACTCGTCATTTTGGTTGACAAAGATTGCCTTGATATCACACTTACTTATGCACGCACCACACGCGACACAATCGCGTGTGATCCGAAAAGCCATACAACCTCCTTGTAAATGCGCATCATCACGCAAAAAGTGGTTCGTACTGATTGGCGGTCGCAATCAGCGTTGCTTGTTCTCCTCTGGTCAGCGGGGTGAATTTTTCGCACGCATCGAGTACAAGTGGCAGAACGCCCACATCGCCGACGGTACACAAGCCGGTCACATCCTGCGACAGCGCAAAGTTCACGGCTTGCTGAACGTGTTCTGCATCGGCAAAGGGTTCATACCAGGTTGCGAACGCGCGCGGACGTTCGCCCCAGGGACGTTGGCACACGGTTTTGATGACCATCGTGCCGACATCGCTCGCACGGCAAACGCGAATCAATTCTTCGGCGTTTGCGCGGTACGTTGGATTGGCGTACTGGACAAAGTTCAACGGAAACAAGACCGTGTCGAAATCGAATCGGCGCAATGCTTCGAGGTAAACGGCGGGCGCGAGCACACCGTGCCCGGTGATGCCGATGTAGTTGGTTAGTCCTTGTTCGCGGGCTTGAATTGCGGCTTCGAGCGCGCCGCCGGGTGCGGTGACTTGATCGAGTTCCTCGAATGTTTTGACGGCATGCATTTGATACAAATCAAATTTATCAATGCCCATGCGTTCGAGCGAGCGATTCATTTCTGCCCACGCGGCCTCGCGCGTGCGCTCCTGTGTTTTACAGCCCAGGAAAAAACGCGCGCGTTCCGTCTTGATCCACGACGCGAGCCGGAGTTCGGCTTGTCCGTACGAAGGCGCGATGTCAATGTGATTGACGCCGGCGGCAATTACGGTTGGCATCACCGCATCGGTTTCGGCTTGCGAAATTTTACCAAACGCCGCGCATCCCAGGATGGCGACCGTGCTCATATGCCCCGTGCGACCGAATCGTCGTGTTTCCATTTTTCGCTCCTTTGCAAATGACGGCAGACGGATGACGGATGACCGACGCCAAGAACTTGTCAGCGGTCGGCAGTCAGCCGTCTGCCGTCGGTTTTACCACGCGTACGCTTCGGGTGCTTCGCCGCCGGGACCGGGGAAAATCGTGTCGAGGCGTTTCAATACATCCTCGCTTAATTTCAGATCGAGTGCGCGCAAACTGCCATCAAGTTGCGCCATCGTGCGCGGTCCGATGATCGGTGCGGTGACGACCGGGTTTTTCAACAGCCATGCGAGCGCGACATCTGCCGGTTGCTCACCGATTTCGCGGCAGAGTGCTTCGTACTGTTCGAGTTGCGGACGCTTTTGTTCGATCTGTTTCAAGCGCGGTTCTTCCGAGCGGCGACCCTCGCTCGCTTTTTGTAGCGCGCCACCGAGAATGCCCGCCGCGAGCGGACTCCACGGAATCAAGCCCAGCCCGTACTCGCGGCATGCCGGAATGACTTCAAGCTCGATGGTGCGCGCGGCGAGGTTGTAGAGTGACTGCTCGGAGACGAGACCCAGGAAATTTCGCGCGCGTGCCGTTTCATTTGCGCGCGCGATGTGCCACCCGGCAAAGTTGGACGAGCCAACATAGATGACCTTGCCCTGTTGCACCAGTTGTTCCATCGCTTGCCAAATTTCTTCCCAGGGCGTGTCGCGGTCAATGTGATGCATTTGATACAGATCAATGTGATCGGTGTTCATGCGCCGCAAACTCTCTTCGCATGCGCGGCGAATGTGATACGCCGAGAGACGCGATTCGTTCGGGCGCTCGCCCATGCGCCCGAATACCTTGGTCGCGATGACGACCCGCTCGCGTCGTCCGCCTTGCGCGAACCAGTGACCCAGGATCGTCTCTGTGATGCCTTCGCCGAGTTTGCGCCCGTAGACGTTGGCGGTATCGAAAAAGTTGATGCCGAGGTCGAGCGCGTGATCCATCATCGCGAAACTGTCTTGCTCGTTCGCGAACGGTCCAAAGTTCATCGTGCCGAGGCACAGGCGACTAACCTTGAGCCCAGTGCGTCCCAGTCGGGTGTATTCCATTTGTGTGACTCCTTGGGTTTCTGAAATGATATGGGGTAAACAAGTAAACAGGTAAACAAGTTGCTTGCCTACGTGTCTACCTGTTTACCTGTTTTCGGATTTACTCTTTACAAATCAATCTCTGCCATTGTCATCGTGTCATTGAGAATCGGCGACAGCCGCGCCTTAAAGTACTCGGCGAGTCGGCGCATCGAAGTGTTGTCGTTCGTGAACACAACACTGACTCGCGCAATTTTTTCGCGGCGACCAACATCGAGCAATTGATGAATCATCTCTTTGCCCAAGCCGATGCCTTGATACATATCATTGACGAGCATCGTAAGCCGCGCATCATCGCCACCGTGCAAGCGGGTGAGCCGCCCGACCGCCATGATGACGCGCTCGTTGCACGATTCATCATCGCATTCGGCGACAAGCGCAATCTCGCGACTGTAATCCACAAAGCAGATGCGCGCCAAGCGTTCGTGCGCGACGCGGTCGCTCAACAACAACGGTTGCAGATAGCGCAGGTAGACACTGCGATCCGAAAGTGTCGAGTGGAATTTGATCAACCCATTTTCATCTTCGGGACGAATCGGGCGGAACAAAATCTGGCGACCGTCTTTGGCTTGCCACGATTTGACGTACTGCAACGGGTACGCGCGAATTGCGAGATGCGGCAACTGTTCGCGTGTCACGCTCTTGTCATGCACGACGACGCGCGCATCGAGCGCAATCAAACGTTCGGGCGATGCGAGCAGGGGGTTGATATCAATCTCTTTGATCCACCGTTGCTCGGCGACGAGTTGGCTGAATCGTACCATAAGTTGTGCCAATGCGTCAAGGTCTATTCCCTTGCGACCGCGCACGCCCATCAACGCTTTGAACACGCGCGTGCGTTCCATCATCCGCATCGCGAGCGTCGAGGTGAGTGGCGGCAGGGCGAGCGCGCTGTCCTTGTACACTTCGACGAGTTGCCCGCCGGTGCCAAACAACAACACGGGACCGAACTGCGCGTCAATGCTACTTCCCAGGATCAACTCGTACCCTTCGAGCTTGATCATTTGCTGAACGGTGACGCCCTGGAAATGTTGGACACCCACTTTGTCTGCGACCGATTTTTGAATCGTGCGGAACGCGGTGCGAACCGCATCGGCGTCTTTCAAGTTCAACTGCACGCCGCCCACGTCGGTCTTGTGCGTGATGGTTTCCGAGAACAACTTGAGCACGACCGGGTAACCCATCGTGTTCGCGAGGTTGACCGCTTCATCTTCGGTCGGCGCAACGTGGGTCTCGACAATCGGAATGCCATAGTACGCGAGCAATTGTTTCGATTCAAACTCGGTGAGAATCGTGCGACCGGATTCGCGCACTGAAGTCAACAACTTGTCCGCTTGCGCGCGTGCCGATTCGGTTTCATCCGGGCTGACTGATTGCATCGGCGTTTCATATAACGCGCGCAAGTTGTCGGCGTACTGCCACATATAATTGAACATGCGCGCCGCTGTGTCGGGATACTGGAACGTCGGAATACCGGCGCGATTCAAAATCGCTTCGCCGGGTTCGACATCCGAACCGCCCATCCAACTCGCAATCACCGGTTTGCCGGTGCTGTGCGCGTACGGTTTTAATTTGTCCGCTGTGTCGGTCGGCGCGGTCATCGCTTGCGGCGTGAGGATGACGAGCATACCATCCGCGTTCGGGTCAGCCGCCGCGATTTCCAACGCTTGCGCGTATCGGTCGGGGCTGGCATCGCCGAGCACGTCAATTGGATTATTGTGACTCCACTGTGGCGGCAAAATTTTGTTGAGCGATTCCATCGTGCCGCCGGAAATATCGGTGAGTTCGCCGCCACTCATAATCAACGCATCGGTGGCGATGACGCCCGGTCCGCCGGCGTTCGTGACAATCGTGAGGTGTGGACCTTTGGGACGTGGTTGTTTGGCGAGCACTTCCGCCATGTAGAAAAGTTCGGCGATGCTGTTGACGCGCAAGACGCCACTGCGTTTGAACGCGACTTCGAGCACGTCGTCCGAGCCGGTCATTGAGCCGGTGTGCGAAGCGGCGGCGCGTGCCGCGCTTTCGGTGCGCCCAGGTTTGATGATGATGATCGGTTTGATGAGCGAGACTTCGCGCGCGGCGGAGAGAAACGCGCGCGCGTTGCCAATCGTTTCCATATAAATCACGATGCTTTGCGTGTGCGGGTCGTCGCCGAGATAATAAATCAGGTCGCCCCAGCTCACGTCGAGCATCGAACCAATCGAAACGAACGAACTAAACCCAACATTCTCACGAAAACTCCAATCGAGAATGGCGGTCGCGAGCGCGCCAGACTGGGTGATGAAACCAACGTTGCCCGGTCGTGCCATGCCGGCGGCGAACGTCGCATTGAGTCCGCTCGTCGTACTCATCACGCCGAGGCAGTTCGGTCCGACGATGCGCATTTTGCCGCGTCGGGCGTGTTCCATAATTTGGCGTTCCAACTCCGCGCCCGCCGGTCCGGTTTCCTTGAACCCGGCGGAAATCACGATGGCGCCTTTGACGCCGGCATTGACGCACTCGCCGATAATGCCCGGCACGCTGGGTGCGGGCGTCACGACGACGGCGAGGTCAACCTGTTCGGGGACGGCGGCAATACTGGGATACGCTTTGATGCCCAGGATACCCGGGCGCTTTGGATTGACGGGAAAAACAGTCCCGCCAAACGGATTACTGATGAGGTTCCACAGAATCGTGCGACCGACGGTTCCGGGAGTCTCTGTCGCGCCGATAACGGCGACATTCTTGGGCGCAAAAATCGCGTCGAGCGGTTGTTGCTCGTAATGCAAAATGTCATGCGACGGATCAAATGCTTGAGTGAGTGGTCTAGCCATACTTCTCCAATCTGTGCTAAATTTCACAGGCGATTATATCCTCATCGGTGAATCTTGCAAAAAAAAGTTTGCGAACGGCAAATTGGAATTTCTCATCCGCGCCCGATCATTTGCGATTCACTTGGGATGCGAGTATAATTTTCCGCGTAGGTAAATCAACGATGTTTGACGAACTGAAACACAATCTGGTCGAAGAAAAATTGTTTGCGGTCGCGACGGTGCTCGATGGGGCGCACATCGGCGCGAAAATGATCGTGTACCCCGATGGGCGCACGTCCGGCGATTTGCGCGATGCGGCGTTGACGGCACGCGTTACTCAAGACGTGCTTGAAGCGTTGCGCCACGAAACATCAGAGCATCGGGCGTACGAGACGTGCCAGGTGTTTCTTCAAGTGTTTGCGCCCAAGCCCAAATTGATTATTGTCGGCGGAGTCCATGCGGCGATTCCATTGACCCAGTTCGCGCAGACGCTCGGCTTTCGTGTGACGATTGTAGACGGGCGCGGGCGTTTTGCAAACCGCGAACGTTTTCCGACCGCGGACGAAATCATTGTCGCGTGGCCCGACGAGGCAATCGCGCAAATGAAAATTGATTCGTCCACGTTCATCGCCATCCTCACGCACGACCCCAAGTTCGACATTCCCGCGCTCGCCGCGCTTGCTCACACGCAACCGCGTTACATTGGTGCGATGGGCTCGCGCGAAACACGCCAACAACATTTCGCCGAATTGCGCGCGCGCAGAGTGCCCGAAGAATTCTTGGCGCGTGTGTACGGACCGATTGGGCTAGACCTGGGCGCGCGAACGCCGGAGGAAATGGCACTTGCGATATTGGCGGAAATGATCGCGGTGCGCTATGAACGAGGCGCAGGATTTTTGAAACAGACGTAGGGGCGAGCCACTGGCTCGCCCCGATTTATTTTCCAGCCAAACATTGGTTGACCGTTTCAACCAATTCGTTGGACGAGGTGGGCTTGGTCAAAAAACCGGCGGCGCCGGCTTCGCGTGCTACGAGCCGGTCGTGGTCTTCGCCGCTCGCGGTCAGCATAATCACCGGCAAGTTCAGCCAACGTGTCTCGGCGTGAATTGTTTTCAGCAGAGCAATGCCATCCATTTCCGGCATGGCTAGATCGGTGATCACTAAATCGAACGATTGCGTGTTCAACTCGCCGAGCGCGGCGGCGGCGCTACTCACGGTCAGTACGGTGTGGTTGTACTTGCGCAGGGTGTGCGCGAGCAAGCGTTGCGAAACGGCATTGTCGTCTACGACCAGAATAGTTGCCATATTAAAAATCCTTCCGGAAATTCCATTGATTGAACGCGCGCACCTCGGTTGGTTGTCTCTGCCACTGTTCATTTGCCGGCGAGTACTCCCAGGTGTATCCATCGCGCGCGGCGTACGTGACGGCGTCGGTCAATTGATAGACCAGCCACAAGCCGCGCCCGCGCCGGTCGAAGGCGGTTGGGTCGGGCATGGGCACGCACGTTGGGTCAAAAGCGCGTTGACCATGATCGCGCGCCTCGAAGAAAAACGATTTTCCTTGCAACCGCAAAGTGATTGCCAACCGTCCCTCTGCGCCCGCGTACGCATGTTCCGCCATGTTCGCGCAAATTTCGTGCGCGGCGAGTCCAATGTTATAGCGGGTTTGTTCCGGTACGCTTTGATACTGGGTCAGCATTTCGCCGAGGCAAACGCCGAGCACACTCAAATAACGCGTGTCTGCCGGCAGATCGAGGTGAATGACGACCGGGTCACTCATGGCACTCCTTTGATCACGATGATGGTTTGGTCATCGTCTTGCGCGCGCCC
>CAZPIR010000009.1:12115-22831 GCA_964586085.1 uncultured Anaerolineaceae bacterium
ATTCGCCGACGGTGCGATAAAAACCTTCCCCGATCTCGCGCGCCGACAAGGGCGCGAGTTGTTGCGCGAGTCGCAACAATCGGTCATAGCCCACCATCTCATCCTTGTCCGTGTGCGCTTCGGGAAAACCGTCGGTTGTGGCGATCAACACATCGCCGGCGCTAAAACGAATCGCGTGATTCTGCCATTGCTCGTGTTCAATCACGCCCATTGCCGTGCCATCGGCGATGAGCAATTCCGGTTTGCCGTTCGCCGGCACGTAAATGACCGGCGCGTGTCCGGCGTTGGCATATTTGAGCAGGCGCTGGCGCGCATCGTACCACCCGATAAAAACGGTGACGAACGTGCCAAGTTGCGCGAGTTCGTCGTACAAATCCTGGTCCACGCGTCGCAGAACACTGCCGGGCAAAGGCATGGGCATAAAGCGCATCGCACTGCGAATCGTGGTCAGCATCATAGACATGAGCAGAGCGGCGGATACGCCCTTGCCGGCAACATCGCCGATGACAATGCCCAGTTCTTCCGTGCCGCGTGTGATGTGATCGAAAAAATCTCCGCCGACGAGCGAAGCGGAACGCGCCGCTCCGAAAATATCCAGACCGGCTAAATGGGGTTGCACGCGCGGCAAAATGCCGGATTGGATGCGTGCCGCCAATTCGATTTCGTGTTCCAGTTTCGTGCGCGCGAGTGTTTCTTGGTACAGCAACGCATTATCAATCTGCGCGCCGGCGAGTTCCGCAATCGCGTTCGCCAGTTTCAAATCGGCGGCGGTGAACACGCCGTGCGATTTATTGAACAAAGCCAAGCCCGCGCCGAGTGTGCCGCGCACTTCGATGGGAATCAAAATCAAATGGCGCGTCTTGGTAAAACTCAGGTCGGTTGCCAGGTTGGCTTCGCCGGTGTCGAAATTGCTCAGCACCGGTTGGGTGATGGCGAGGGTATGATTTGTCAGGCGTTCCATTTGCTCGGACGTTAAAAAGACGCGCGGATGTTGCGCCATGACCAGTTGATCTATTGCCGGCAGAACCCAGCATACACTGCCTTCGCTTTTGATGAGGCGGGTTGCCGCCGCGCTGATCGATCCGATGAGTGGTGTAAGTTCGATGTGGCGATGTGTTGCGCGCGTGAGATCGTACAGTGCGAGCAGTTGGTCTTGCGCTTGCACCAACTCTTCGGTCATGGCATCCAGGTCGTCTTCGGTTTCGATGAGACGCGCGAGTAGCGCGGCATCGGTTGCCAAACGCCGTGCGCTCAATTCATCGCGCACGCCGCTCACGCGCAACTCGGCGACGATGTGCCCGCGCGCGTGAATCGGCGCCGTCACATCCGCCGGAAAATTGGCGTGCACCGGCACGCCAAAACGCGGCGTCGTGGTTTGCCACAACGCGAACGAGGTCGCGCCGGCGGCGAGCCAGGTTTCCGCGAGCGCGGTCAACGCCGCGCGGTGTGCGACGAGTTGTTCGATGCGCGCGTCAAGAGATGAATTCATTTGGTTGTTGCAGTAAAAGATGTGATGGCTTGGGCTTCATCGGTGAAAATCTCAAATGCCTTGTCGAGCCGGGTCAACTCGAAAATGATGCGCACCGGGCTGGCGAGTCCGCACAAGCGCAAATCGCCGCGATGGTCGCGACAGCGTTTCATGCCTTGCACGAGCGCGGCAAGCCCGGTCGAGTCAATAAAATTGACCTGAGTTAGATTGACCACAACCTGTGCCGGATTGCTCGCGTACACTTTTTCGAGCGCGCTGGTAATTGTCGGCACGGTAAAGGCGTCGAGCCGCCCTTCTGGTGCGAGAACCGTAACTGTTCCAACGATGCGCGTTTCCACGTTCATGGTTTGCCCCTCCGTTAATGATGTACCACGAATGCACACGAATCAAAACAAAAAAAGATTGCCTAAAAAATCGTAATGTTTCGTGCTATTCGCGGTTTAGCTTTTTCTAGTCGCGCGACGCCACCACGCGCCGGGTGTGCGCCACAAAATTCCCAGGTCGCCGCGCGAATTGCGCGTTGCCACATAGTACGCGTCGGCAATTAAAATTTCATCAAGTGTTGCCTGCTTGCCGGTTTGAATATACCACAACCCGGTCAAACCCGCACGACACTCGTACCGCTTTTTCTGCCAATCTTCGCTCGCTTGCGCCGCTTGCTCTGGCGTCAATGGTTGCACACCAACCAAACCCAGGTCGCCGCGCAGAACATTCCACCACTCTGGCAAACGATGCAAATCCCAGGTCGTCAACCATTTGCCGAGCGCGTTGTTCGACGCCGCAAATTGGGCGAGTATGAATCGGCGCGGCTCGTTCGTCGTTGCATCGCGATTGCCAATGCGCGGCGACCAGGCGAACACGCGCCCGCTCGCCAACAACGTGAGGATGCCGACCAAAATGGAGAGCGGCAATGTGGCGATGAGCAAAACCAACGCGACAAAACGATCTACCACGTTCCACACCACACTGCCGAGTGCCGTCGGCGTGTTCTCGGCAAGCAGAAACGAATCCACCACATGCGTGCCCTGACTGGTTGCCGTGTCAATCAACCAGGTTTTTGATGCGACGCGCTGATCGAGTTTCACCAGCTTGCCAACGTACGTGTTGTCGAGCACAGTGCTTTCCGTGACCGTCGCTTCGTCGTCGAGAAATACGTTCGCGCCGATGACCACATTCGGTCCGAGTTCAACCGCGCGTCCGATAAAACAATCGTCGCCGATGCAGACGGGCGCGGCAAGCGCAACGGTTGGATGAATCACGGCGTTGCGACCGACCCAAATGCCCGGCGCAATTTGACGCGCGTGTGTCCGCGCATTTTGCAGACCCAGATTTTGCGCGCGCTGAAAATCGCTGAACGAGTTGAGCGGATTCCAATCGCTTGCTTCAAAACGATGCACGACCTTGTTGGCGCGTTCGAGCGCGGGAATCAACTCGGTGGCGAAATCAAATTGCGTGCGTGCGGGGATGGCATCCAGCACACCTGGCTCGCAGATGAATGCGCCGGTTATGGCTGGCCCGGCGATGAGGCACGTCAGATCCGCATTGCGCGCGCGATGCTCGGCAAGTGCGGCAGTCAGGTCGGCCGTGATGAGCACATCGGCGGGCATGACGATGAACGTTTCTTTTAAGGCGGCTTGCGCCCACTTGACCGCGCCGGCGGAACCGAGCGGCTCGCGTTGCAGATTAAAGGTCAGGCGCACGCCCCAGCGTTTGCCATCGCCGCAAAACGCCTCGATGCTTCCGCCGAGTTGATACAACGCAACGATCATGTCTTTGACGCCGTGTTGTGCGAGTTGCTCAATCGCGTACTCGATGACCGGACGATTCACGACCGGCATCATGGGCGCGGGCAAGTGTTCGTCGAGTGGCGCGAACTTTTTTTGTTCGCTGGTGGCGAGCAAAATCGCTTGCATAATTTTTTCTCACTTGGTCGCGTCGGCGACGGTCGGCAAAATTGTTAGCACCGTGTCGAGCCGCGTCATCCTGATTGTGCGCGCCACATCTTCCACGCAATTGACGAGTCGTAGTTCGCCGCTTGCACTCTTTGCCTGCTTGTCCAGTTTCAGCAGTGCCGCCATCCCTGCACTTGCGAGAAAGACGGTTTGCGCGAAATCGAGAATCACGCGTGGATGCGTTTGCATTTCGCTCGCGACGCGCTCTTGAAATTCGGATGCGGTTGTGGTGTCGAGACGGCGTGGCGTCGCGATGATGTGCCAGCCATTTTGCGGCGCGGCGATTGGTTCAATTGTGCGTGGCGTGTGGTCGCGGGTCATCGCCTGTTCGACGGTGGCGAATTGTTCAAAGAACCGGTCGAGCCGGACGAGCGATAAAGTTTGCGCGAGATTTGCCGGGACGTTCGCCAGATACATATCACCGCCGGCATCGCGCGCTTGCTTTGCCAAGCCGACGAGCGCGCCGAGCGCGCGGCTATCGAGAAACTTGCAACGTTCCAGGTTGATGATGAGGCGCGGCGTCGTTTGCAGTGCAGTTTGCGCGCGAACGAGAAACGGCGCGACGTTCGATGCGTCGAGTTTGCCGGCGATGTTGGCAATCGTCACGTCGTTCACGGTGATGAAATCATCCTGGGGCAACACCGGTGCGGGCACATGGTTGCCGCGCAGTGCCCACCATTGACGCACAAAGAAAAAGCCAAAGCCCCACAAATCAACAACGTAGCGTTTCCACAATCGTTTGGGTTCTTGCGCGAGCCGGAAAATCCATTCCAGCCCACTCTTTTGCATCCACATCGGCGCGCGCTTGGTTGCGCCGGCGATGAAATCGAACGTGCCGCCGACGCCGATCATTACCGGCACCGGCAAATCGCGCGCGTGCATGTTGATCCATTTTTCTTGTTTGGGGTTGCCGAACGCGACGAGCAGAATATCCGGTTTCGCCGCGCGAATATTTTCGACGATGGACGCATCCATGTCGAGCACGGAACTGACCGGCGGCGAGAAAACGCCGGTGATGTTCACGCCGGGATAACGTGTTTCCAAAATCGTTTTGGCTTTTTGCGCGATGCCGGGTGCGCCACCCAGGAAATAGAGCGAGTACCCTTTTTGCGCGGCGCGTTCCGCGAGCGCGGGTACGAGGTCGGCGCCGGTCACGCGTCCTTCGAGCGGCACGCCGAGCAAACGCGCACCCCAGACGAGTGGCATGCCGTCGGCGGTTGCCATGTCGCTCTCTTGCAAAATCAAACGCAGTTCCGGGTCGTCGAGTGATTTTGTTACAAAGTCTGCGTTGACGGTTGCGATTTGATGACTCTTGCCGGTTTTGCGTCCGAGCGCAATAAATTCTTCGAGCCGCGCGAGTGCCTGCTCCATCGTCAAATCGTCAATCGGCACACCAAGGATAATCAACATTTTTCGCATAAATTCTCACCTTTGATAATTGGCAATTGACAATTACCAATTATCAATATGCCCCACGTCCAGTTAGTACGGCTGGGATTGTGCGCAGTAAAATTTCAATGTCTTTGGCAAAACTTTGTTCGCTGATGTACTGCAAATCGAGTTCGACCCAGCGTTTGAAATTCAGGTCACTGCGTCCCGACACTTGTTGCAAGCCGGTGATGCCGGGCGTCACATCGAGCCGGCGCATTTGCTCGACGGTGTACTGGGCAACTTCTTTCGGCACCGGCGGACGCGGACCGACAAGTGACATTTCGCCTTTGAGCACGTTAAACAACTGCGGCAATTCGTCAATGCTCAGTTTGCGAATGATGCGTCCGACACGCGTGATGCGCGGATCGTTCTTCATCTTGAACACCGGACCGTCGGCTTCGTTTTGTTTCATCAACAATGCCTTGCGTGCTTCGGCGTCAATGTACATCGAGCGAAATTTATAACAGCCGAATGTTTCGCCCCATTTGCCCACACGCGTCTGCTTGAAAAAAATCGGACCGGGCGAATCGAGTTTGACCGCAATCGCTGTGCCGATCATGATCGGCGACGTGGCGACAAGTGCGCCAAGCGCCACCGTCGTGTCGAGCGCGCGTTTCAACCCGTGCGTGATTTTCGTGCGAATGACCCAGAGGATCATGCGCGCGCGCAGTGATTGAATCGAGCGTGTGCGCGCGAAACTTGCCGTCGCGTAAATGTTGAGCATTTTCGCGGCGCGTTCGTCGAGTTCGCGAGGTGGAGTTTGTGTGTCCATCGGACTTGACCTTTAAGCGCAAACTGAAAATTTGCGTTACTTGAAAATCAACGGGAAGGTGTTGGTGAACGGCTTGGTTGTCGTCACCGGCGCCGAGGCGGGTGGCGCAGGGTTGCGCAAGGCGGACGGAAAGAACAACGAGAACCAACTCGGCAGTGGCTTGACCACATCGTTCGCGCCGAGCAAGCCCGTGCGCGCCGCATTGCCATGAAACGTATTCCATCCCGGCGTGCTCACGTTGTAACTGCTGTACAATTCCGTCCACGCGTACACCTTGCCATCGTACGAACCAACTGCCAAATCTACTTTGCCATCGTTATTGAGATCGCCAAAGGTTGGCGCGCCGGTGATCCAATCGCCGGTTGTCTTGGGCCATTCGGCGGTTGGCGTGAATGTGGCTTCGTACTCGTACCCGTCGTTGAACCACGCACGCAATTTGCCGGCAAGACTCGCGACGATGATTTCGAGCGTGCCATCACCATCCAGGTCGGCGAGCGCGGGCGATGAGTACACCTGCGCGCCCACGTCTTGCGGAAAACGGCGCGCGATGGAGCCGTCGTTGTTGATGACGAACAGTTTGCCTTGCAAACTCACGACGACAATTTCGAGCGAGCCGTTGCGATCCAGGTCGGCAATCGCCGGCGAGGCGATGATGCCGGCGCCGACGCGCACCGGAAAACCGGCGAGTGCCGCGCCATCGCCGCGCCACGCATAGACCCAGCCATCGCCGGACGCGGCGACCACATCGCGGTACCCATCGGCGTTCAGGTCAACGATAATCGGCGAGGCGTAAATCAAATCGCCGGTCGCGCGAGGCCATTGCGAAGGTAGTGGCGCGCCGGACAATTGCCACACGTACACTTTGCCATCGGTTCCGCCGACGACAATTTCGGGATGACCGTCGCCGTTCAGATCGCCAATCGCCGGGGTCGAGGTGAAAAGCAAACTGCCGTACTTTTCGGTGACGGTGCCGGCTTGATGCGGCGTCCAGGTCGGTAACGTTGTGCCGTTGCCGCGATAGATATAGACCCTGGCATCGCTCGCGAACACGACGATCTCCGCGCCCGCATTGCCATCGAGGTCGGCGAGCGCGGGACTCGATTTGATGCTGACACCCAGGTTCACCGGAAAACCAGTCACACCGACGCCGGTGTGATGCCAGGCGTACAAGCGTCCATCGTTCGAGCCGACTACCACTTCCAGGTCGCCGTCGCCGTCAATGTCCGCGACAGCCGGCGAACTGCGAATCGCATTCATCGTGGATTGGGGCCAATTACTGAGCGATGTCCCGTCCGGTTTCCACACGTACACTTTACCATCTTCTGACGCCGCAAGCAATTCCTGGGTTCCGTCGTTATTGAGATCAATCATCAACGGCGATGCGAACACTGCGCCGGTTGTGGACTGGGGCCAGTTGGTCAAGTTGTTGGGTCGCGCGCTCCGAGTCCCAGGTCGCACTTTGGGCGCGGCGGGTAAGTTGGTTGCGCGGCGCGCTTGCCCACCAACGGGCAACCAAATTTTCGACGTGTCCGGATTGTTGAACCACGCCGTGTTCGTTTGATTGCCGCTCGTCACGAACATCGCATACTGCGGATACGCTTCCCAGATCGGCTTGGCTTCTTGGGGCCACGACCACACATCGTTGAACGCGAGTGCGAGCGAGAGATCGCGTCCGTTGATGGGCGACGACGAATTGTGAACCGGTTGCGAATTGCCAAGCGACCCGGTTTGCATTACGTGAATGTCCGCGTTCGTGTCCCACACGTGCAACCAAGGATCGAACGGCGGCAAGGGCGCGAGTTCCGGCGGGTTCGAGGTTGGGTCAGCCAGCGTGATGATGATGCGCGTCGAGTAACCGGCTTGGCGTGTCGTGCCCGCCATCACGTTCGACGTGCCGTTCGGATGATTGCCGGGTAGGGCGGTGCGCGTGTGACTGAACACTTCGACATTGACCGCGCCCGTTTGCGTGCTCGTGTCCGTGCCGATCAATCCGCCGGATGCGTTGTAACGTTGCACGACGACCGTTGCGCTCCCGGCAATCGGCATTTTGAAATTGAGTTGATGATCGTACGCCGAGCCGCGCGCCTCTGCCGAGAACACGACGACGATGCTAGAAATTCCGGCATCATTCAAGGTCACGGCAGAATCTTCGGTCACGACAAAATCGTTTGTGTCCCAGTCGCTCCAGTTTTGATCCTTTTGATCTTCGAAGGCGATGTGCACGCGTTGAGGCACAATCGCGCGCGTGCGCGCCGTGCCGACGGGCCACGAGATGTTGCCGGATTTGTCGTACGCGAACGCGGCATAGTACACCAGCGACCCCGGCACGAGACCGGTGTCGGTTGTTGCGCTCCCCGCGCCATCGAAAACCTGGGTGCCATCGAGCACGCTCACCGGATAACCGCTCGTTGAGCGAATAATTTTCACGCCTTGCAAATCGGTGTCAGGCGGATTCGTCCACGTTAAATTCAATTGACCTTGTTGACCGGCGATTGCCGTCGCGCGCAAGTTCGTCACCGGATTCGGCGGCGTGACGTCCGCGCCGGCAATCGTGATATTGATCGCGCCGGGTGTGGCGGCGTCCGCGTCCTTGCCGCCGGTGTTGTCCCAGTCGGCGGCGCGATTGGTTTTGCTCGCACTGCGGTCGCGTCCGATGGATGCTTGTTGCGCCGGCGTGGCGACGTAATTGCCGGCGACCCAGTGTCCCGCCGAAATTGCGAGCGCGTCCTGTCCATCGCTCGGCGTCGTCGTGTTCCACTCGACGAAATCGAGCAGTGTGCTTGTCGTGTGCGAACTGCTCGAATACAGCGACATTTGGTCGGCGGTTTTGGAAAGTTGATTGACCGATCCCGCGCCGGCGTAAAATTTTGTCGCGGTGTTCGTGCCTGCGCCGAGATAAATCAAAATATACGCGTCGTTGCCGATGAACGTATCGGCTGGGAAGGTGTACGTGAACGCATCTTCATTCGTCAACTGCCAGCCGCCGATGTTAATGTCGCTCGTACTACGATTGTGCAATTCGATCCACGCCGCGCCGAATGCCGGGTTGGGCATCACTTCATTGATGACCACATCGCGCACTGCCGCCGCTTCATCGCTCGGCGCGACGTTGATGACCGCCGTGTCCTGGCTCGAAAATGAACCCAGCCCGGTGACATCGGTGCCGATGGTGAGCGCGGTGCTCGATAACAACGAACTGACCGGCACGGTCGCGCCAATCGTGCCCCAGGTTTGAAAACGATAGACCTGACCGGTCGGCAATGTTTGTCCGTGAATCCATTTGATCGTCCACGAACCATCGGCATTGTTTGTTTCGGTCGGCGTGACGCCGCCGATTTGCGTCGGTGTATTGAAACTGCCCGGCGTGTACGTGATGCCGTTCGGAATTTTGATTTGCGTTTGCGGATTGTAGAGCGTGCCGTAGATGTTGTAGGCATACGCGGTGAACAGCACTTGTTGTCCAACGCGACGCTGATAATAATCGGCGGTGTAACTGACGTACGGGTCGGGTTGCAAAATGCCGGTGCCGTATGCGAGCCAGTTGTCGTTCCAGTTGCCATCCATCACGCTCACCGGTGCGGACGATTTCACGACCAGGTACGGATTTTCCGGATTGCCGAGAAACGTCCCAGGTTTTTCGCCGTTGTGGATGCCTTCCCATTCGGCGACGCTCAACGCAACATCGCGATAACCATCGGGCGCGAGCGCGAACTTGAGATAGATGCGCCCAGTCATCACCTCGTTGATGACGACACTGCCCGCGTTGTTGCCAGCCGACCCTGTGTGCGTGCCGGGCGAGCCGTAAAAATCGCCGAGGTTGTACGCGGTCTTGGCATATGCCGTCGTCGCATCGCGCGAATTGCCGGAGGTGAACGTGGTGTTCGGACTCACGCGTTCGAGCGCGCGATAAACGCCGTGCGATTTCCACGCCGCCGCGTCTGTGTAACTCAGCACATCCGAGTACGTGCCGCCGGGATTGCTCAACGTCAACGTGTCGGCATCGTTCCGCAATTTGAAACTGGGGAATGCCGTGCCGTACACATAATTCGCCGCGACGTCGGTTGCCTTTTGATGATATTCGAGCAAAAATGTTTTGCCCGGTGCGATGGTCGCGGTGGCGGGCAATGTGATTTGCCAGTTGTCGAGATTCGTCAACGTCCAATTCGCGAGCGAGACGGTCGCGCTCGAATTGTTGTAGAGTTCAATGTACTCGCCGTAACTATCTGGGTCGTACACTTGTACGTCCGCGTTTTGGTGTGAAGCGACAACCAGGTGTGATATTTGTCCGCCGGCGGCTTGTGAACCGGGTGGACCCATATACGCGTTGAAAAATGTTCCCGCGCCCGTCCCGGTTTCCGACGAAATGTACATCGCAATGTCGGATGTGCCGTAACTGCCGGTTTCGAGCCAGTTTGTTTCAAACACCGAAACGAGTTCGTCCGAGGTCAACTCGTACAAATAATAATTGCGATACAATCCATCGCTGTCGAGAAAATTGCCGAGCGAGGTGCCGATGAGTTCTGCGTGCCCGAACGCGGGCAGAGGATAGCGCGCGACGGAATCCCAGGATTTGGTTTTCGTGTTCCAGCCGCGCAGAACCACATTCGCCGGTTTGTCGAACGAGCCAATGCGTAACTCGCGTTCGTCGCCGCCGTCGGTTGGACGTTTGTACATCGCGGGGATGATAAAATAAAACGTGCGGTCAGCCGAGTAGCCATTTTTGCCCGGCACGTACGCGCCGCCATCGCGGCTTGCCGACGAACCTTGCGCGAGTGCGCCGAACATCACGCTCACATCCTTGTTGCTCACGATGTGATACGTGCGACCTGGGTCGAGTTTGACGGTTTGCTTTTTCGCTTCGAGAATGTCTTCGCCGGTTTGCAGGGTTGTCGTGAAAATCGGAGTGGCTTGTAAATCGGAAACAACCGAGGTGTACCCGGCGGCGATACTCGCGGTCTGGGTCACGTCGAGAATTTTGACCTGGGTGTTGTCGTTGTAGGCAAAAATATCAAGCGTCGCATTGAGCGATGAACTGGAGGTCAAGCCCGGCGGACGATACAAATAAAAACTGG
>CAZPIR010000010.1:0-22210 GCA_964586085.1 uncultured Anaerolineaceae bacterium
CGGTTGGAGTTCGAGTAGCGGTTGCCGTAACCACCTTAGTTGGTGTGACAGTTGCAGTTGCCGCCACCGGCTTGGTCGGCGTAACCGTTGCAGTCGCTACTACCGATGTAATCACCTTGGTTGCTGTCGCTGTCACTATTTTGGTAGCCGTTGCCGCTGGCACGTTAGTTTTCGTTGCGGTCGCCGCAGGAACGCTAGTTTTTGTCGCAGTCGCCGCTGGGACAGTTGTTTTCGTCGCTGTTGCGGCAGGCACAGTTGTTTTCGTCGGTGTTACAGTTGAGGTGGAAACCACGGCGGGAGCCGCTGTCTTGACTGCGGTTGCCGTAGGTGTGGTTGCCTGAATCGCCGCCGAGGCAGTGCCCAGCCCAAAAACAGCGACGAGACTCGTCGCAACGAGCAACATCAAAACAATTCGGATGCGATTGGTAGCCATAAATTTACTCCATTCCTTTTTCATTTAACTCGCTAGGCGTGAAAGAACGTACAGCGCAACGGAACTAGCCCTCGAATGCTAGCCGGATTATACTACCGTTCATTTTTTTTTGCCAGTGGGAGAATAGTCCTAAGAAGGAACATGTACAAACGCAAAATCAGCATAAAATCAATGTGATGTTGGCGCGAGGGAGCTTACGCCAACATCACCATCCTTACCTTATCTCTGCGCATCCACGACTGCAAGCGCGGCAATATTCACAATATCCTTTACTTCGTCGCCCTGTTGAATCACATGAATCGGTTTGCCCATGCCAAGCAAAATCGGTCCAATCATCTCGGCATCGCCAAGGTGGCGTACTAGTTTATACGCAATGTTGGCTGATTCTAGATTTGGGAAAACGAGCACATTGGGATTTCGCACTTGAGCAAAGGCATAGCGTTCCTGGAGAATTTGTGACACGACCGCCGTATCTGCTTGCATCTCACCATCAATCGCCAGATCACTTCGCTTTTCGCGAACAATTTGCACTGCGCGGCGAACCTTGTCCGACGATGGATGTGGCGTACTGCCAAAGTTCGAGAACGACAACATCGCAATTCGCGGTTCGACTTCAAATCGCTTTGCCGCGTCCGCCGCCAACATCGCGATCTCTGCCAAGTCTTCCACCGATGGATCAATGTTCACCGTCGCATCCGTGAAGAAAAAGACGCGTTGATCGCGGGTGATGACGATGTACATGCCCGCCGCTTTTTTGACACCCCCGCGTGTGTGCACAATTTGCAACGCCGGACGAATCACATCGGGATAGTTAAACGTGAGACCACTGACAAACGCATCGGCTTCACCCAGTTCAACCATCATCGGACCGAAATGGTTGCGGCGCGACATCATCCGCTCCGCCATGCCGCGCGAGACACCTTTACGCTCGCGCAGTTTGTGGTATGCTTCGATGTAGCGTTCCATCTCGGCGCCACCGCGCGTGAGCGAAACAATTTGCGGATGATAATCTATTCCCAGTTCCTGGATGCGCGCTTCAATCACCGAACGATTGCCCAACAAAATCGGTACCCCGATGCCTTCTTCTTCGATTTGTGCCGCCGCGCGAATGATCTTGGGTTCTTCACCTTCGCCAAACGCGATGCGCTTGGGGTTGGACTTTGCTTTTGTGATCATTGTCCGCATAATCTCGCGCCCCTTGCCTAGACGCGCTTCGAGTTGCTCGCGATATTTTGCAATGTCAATCGTACGCCGCGCCACACCACTTTCCATTGCGGCTTGCGCAACAGCGGGCGCTTCCCACAACAACACACGCGGGTCCACCGGCTTGGGCACAATGTACTCGGGACCGAAACGCAACGACTCTAGTCCATACGCTTTCAGCACGACATCAGGTACGTCTTCTTTGGCAAGTGCCGCGAGCGATTTTGCGGCGGCGACCTTCATCTCTTCATTGATTGCTTTGGCGCGTACATCGAGCGCCCCGCGAAAGATAAATGGAAAACCAAGCACATTGTTGATTTGGTTCGGGTAATCACTACGCCCGGTGCCGACAATCGCATCGGGGCGTGTCGCCATTGCCAGGTCGTATTTGATTTCCGGGTCGGGGTTGGCAAGCGCAAAAATCAACGGCTTGGGTGCCATCGTCTTGACCATGTCCGGCGTCAATACATCCTTGGACGACAGACCCAGGAACACATCCGAATCCTTGACCGCATCCGCGAGTGTGCGCGCAGAGGTCTCGACCGCGAAACGATCCTTGTACGGGTTCATGCCTTCGACGCGACCTTTGTAAAGCACACCCTTGGTGTCGCACATGATCACGTTCGAACGCTTGACGCCGAGGCGAATCCAAAACTCACCGCACGCGACACCACTTGCGCCCGCGCCGTTGATAACAACCTTGATTTCGTCAATCCGCTTGCCGGTAATTTCGAGCGCGTTCAGCAACCCCGCGCCGGAAATAATCGCCGTGCCGTGTTGGTCGTCGTGAAAGACCGGAATGTTCATCGTCGCCTTGCAGGTTTCTTCCACCTCAAAACATTCCGGTGCTTTGATGTCTTCGAGATTGATGCCGCCAAATGTCGGCTCCAATGCTTTCACAACCGCAATAATTTCCGCCGGCGTGCGCGCGTTAATTTCGATGTCGAACACATCAATATCGGCAAAGCGTTTAAAGAGCAAGCCCTTGCCTTCCATCACGGGCTTGGATGCAAGCGGACCACGATCACCCAAACCCAGGATTGCCGTGCCGTTCGACACGACCGCAACCAGGTTCCCTTTCGCCGTCAATTCGTATGCAGTTTCCGGGTCGCGTTCCACTTCGAGCGTGGCTTCGGCGACACCGGGCGAGTAGGCAAGCGTGAGATCGCGTTGCGTGAGCGAGGGTTTGGTTGGCACGACCTGGATTTTGCCGGGGCGTCCCATCCGATGATAATCGAGCACCTCTTGTTTGGAGACTGGCATAGTTGATTCCTTTCGTCAGAATTTTGCCGGATCATCCGGTTTTTGCAAACAGGGTCCATCTTGCAAATGCAAAAATCCCGTCTTCTATCCGATGAGAAAACGGGATTCGATTTTGTTACAACTTGATAAAGTACGTCGAGCAAGCCAGGTCGAGCAATTCTTTTGACATGACGGGCGGCACATTACGAAAGCGCGCAATGTCCGTCAACTCGTCAATAATGTCGCGCGGATGCACCGCACGCGGCTTGCGCTTGGGTTTGATGTAATGCTCCATCACCAGGTGGCGCAAACCTTCTTCCGAGTACTGCACGCCTTTGGCATTGCAAATGCGTTTGAAAATTTCACGAAAATCTTCCCAGGTCGGATCGGGCACATTGATCTTGTATCGAATGCGACGCAAGAATGCCTCGTCCACCAGTTGTTCCGGATTCAGGTTTGTCGAAAAGATGACAAGCGTATCGAACGGCACGTCAATCTTGCGCCCCGTCGCAAGCGTCAAAAAATCAATCCGTTTTTCCAGCGGCACGATCCAACGATTGAGCAACGCATGAGGACTCATCTGCTGGCGACCAAAGTCGTCAATCAAGAACACGCCGCCGTTCGCCTTGAGTTGGTACGGCGCTTCGTAGAATTTAACCGTGTCGTCGTATGACAAATCCAAACTTTCCAGAGCCAACTCGCCACCCACGGTAATCATCGGGCGACGAATCAACACCCAGCGTTTGTCATACCGCTCGCCTCTTCGCAAACCGGGCGCATCGTCATCGTCATCTTCTTTTTCCGGCACCACCCGATGATGTAATTCGTCGAACACTTTGATGACGTGCCCGTCCACATTGATCGCGTACGGCACAAAAATCGCGCCCGGCAACATCGCGCCAATCGCATCGGCAATGACTGTCTTGCCATTCCCGGCTTCGCCAAAAAGGAAAACAGACTTGCCCGAGTTGATTGCCGGACCAAGCAGGCTCAAAATATGTTCATTCAGAACCAGATGCGCAAAACCGCGTTTCATCTGTTCTTCGGTAATCGTAAAGCCCTTGATGGATTGAGCATTCGCCATCTTGGTGTAAGCTTCGAGCGTAACCGGCGCGGGACCGACGTACTGACTTTTTTCCATTGTCTCACGCGCACGCGAACGACCTTCGTCTGAAATGACGTACTGGTATGACGATTCGCCAAAGCCGCCCGACCCGCGCACTTCGGCAAGATGCTCGCGGCGCAAATGATCGAGCGCGCGATCCACAATGCCGGAAAACGGCAAACGCACTGCATCGGCGATTTCGTGTCCCATCAAAAAGCCGCGCGTGTACATCACCTTGAGCACCAGATCGGCGAGAAACGCGAGGTTAATCCCAGTGTCTTCAACGGAACGGGGTTCCGGCGGCGGGGTAAAAAAAGTTGCCATAGATACTCCAGTCCTAATCGTTCAAAAAACCTATTAGGCGGTTTGCGCTTCCTGCCAATCTACGGGGTGTTCGCTTTGTGTAAGCAGGATTGGCTTGGTTCGATTGCGAATAGTGTCGGCGGTAATCACGCACTTGCGCACATCGCGCCGCGAGGGAATTTCGTACATCACATCGAGCAGAACGCTTTCGATGATCGTGCGCAAGCCGCGCGCGCCAGTGCGTAAACGCAATGCTTCGCTCGCCGCCGCGGTCAGCGCGTCATCCGTAAAAACCAGGTCCACATGATCGAGCGCGAACAATTTTTGAAATTGCTTGATGATCGAATTTTTCGGCTCGGTCAGAATCTTGACCATCATCTCTTCGTCGAGCGGGTCCACGCTCACACTGACCGGCATACGCCCAACAAATTCCGGGATCAAACCGAACGCAAGCAAATCATCGGCGGTGAGCAAGCGTAGTAATTCGGAGGAACTCAATTCGTGCGCGGCGCGTTCGCGTTCGCCCTTGAAACCGACGACACGTTTTTCACCCACCCGGCGCAGAATGATTTTATCGAGACCTTCAAACGCGCCGCCACAGATGAACAAAATGTTCGCCGTGTTGAGTTGCAAAACTTCTTGTTGGGGATGTTTGCGCCCGCCGTGCGGCGGCACATTCGCGACCGTGCCTTCGACAATTTTGAGGAGTGCCTGTTGCACGCCTTCACCAGACACGTCGCGCGTGATCGAAGGAGAATCGCCGCTCTTGCGCGCGATCTTGTCAATCTCGTCAATGTAAATGATGCCGCGTTGCGCGCGTTGCAAATCGAAATCCGCGTTTTGAATCAGCGCGAGCAAAATATTTTCGACATCATCGCCCACATAGCCGGCTTCGGTCAAGGTCGTCGCATCGCCGATGCAAAACGGCACGTCGAGAATTTTGGCGAGCGTCTGCGCAAGCAAAGTTTTGCCGCACCCGGTCGGTCCGATCAACAGAATGTTCGACTTGCCCAGTTCGATTTCGTCCGGTGAAGCGTCGCCCAGGATGCGTTTGTAATGATTGTACACCGCGACCGACAAAACTTTTTTCGCGCGGTCTTGCCCAACGACGTACTGGTTCAAGCGTTTGTAAATTTCTTTGGGCGGCAAACTTGAAATCGAAACGGTTTCGCCTTTCGGCATTGCGCTTTCGGCTTCAAGAATTTCACGACACAACTCGACGCACTCGTCACAGATGAAAACCGATTCCGGTCCCGCAATCAAGCGACTGACCTGGTCGGAACTGCGACTGCAAAACGAACAATACTCTTCGCCCCGTTTGAGGAGATTTGGCATCGTTTCTTTCAATGAATCAGGTTCTCTGGTGTTGGAACACCAGAGAACCTGAATTCAATTTATTTCTTCGCGTCTGGTTCTTTCTTGGCGGTCATCAACACTTCGTCAATCAAACCGTACGTCACGGCTTCGCTCGCATCCATATAATAGTTGCGGTCGGTGTCGTGCACGATGCGTTCGAGCGGCTGTCCCGTGTTGTTCGACAACATTTCGTTGAGACGTTCGCGTTCGCGCATAATGCGTCGTGCGTGGATCTCAATGTCCACTGCCTGACCCTGCGCACCACCCCAGGGCTGGTGAATGTGAATCGTCGAATTGGGCAAAGCATAGCGGCGACCTTTGGCGCCAGCCGAAAGCAGAACCGTGCCCATGCTCGCCGCGAGTCCGACGCAAATCGTCGAAACCGGCGCGCTGACAATGTTCATCGTGTCGAGAATCGCGAGACCCGCCGTAATCGAACCGCCGGGGCAGTTGATGTAAAGGCGAATTTCTTGTTCGGGATTTTCGCTGTCGAGGAACAAGAGTTGCGCGACAACCAGGTTGGCGATGTGGTCATCAATCGGCGTGCCCAAAAACACGATGCGGTTTTTGAGCAAGAGCGAAAAAATATCAAAGACCCGTTCACCACGACCGGTATTTTCAACGACCATCGGGATGACGTTCTGTGGAACCATGATGTTACTCATGCAGTCTCCTTAAATAGTCAGATGTCAATAGTCCGTCGTCAGAATATTTTCTGGCTACTGACATCTGGAATCTGATTACTGATTTTGTCCGGGAATCAAGATGCCGGATGGCGGCGTGCCCGGTTGTTGTTGTTCGGCGGCTTGTTGACGCGCCTTTAAATCTTCTTCGTGCGCCATTTCGGGCGTGAGAATCTTGCCGCTGGTTGGATCGCCCTTGAGCAAGGAGGCAATGAACGCGACGGTCTTGCTCAATTTGAGTTGGAACTCGATGTCGCGACGCGATTCGGAATTGGACAGCGTGCGACGGGTTTGGGCGGCATTGCCACCGTTCTGTTGCGCGTACAGTGCGCGCATGTCAATCTCGACATCCACGTCTTTGCGCTCGACCGCAATCTTTTCGGCATCAGCAACTTGCATCAAGGTCAACAAGCGTTTGATGCGTTTCTCGGCGCGCGGCTTGGCTTCTTGGCGAATCTCTTCTTCTTTTTTACCGGCAAGTTCGAGATACTTTTGCCACGTCAAACCAAGTTGTTGCGCCAAGCTTTTCGAACGTTCGAGCTCAAGACCAATCTCGTCATCGAGCATGGATTCAGGAAACGCAATCGTTGCCTGAGCGACCACCGCATCTACGGCTTCATCGGCAAAACGCTCATCTTCTTTGCGTTGTTTTTCCTGGAACATTTGCGTGCGAATCGCCGTCGTCAATTGCTCCATGTTTTCGAATGGGCTGACCGACTTGACGAATTCGTCATTCAATTCGGGTTGACGTGGTTCTTTAACATCCACAATCGTGACGGTGTACGTCGCAGTCTTGGCATCCTCACCGGAAAAGGTGTGATTCACCGTGCGCGTCTCGCCGGCATTCGCGCCCACGAGTTGTTCGAGCCAGGGAAAGACGCCGCCTTCCTTGAGAATTTCGACCGGCAAACCCTCGCGGTCGAGCGTGGCGCCGCCTTCGAGTCCGCCCTTCAAGTTGACGGTGACGTAATCGTTCAACTGCACCGGGCGCGTAGCCGGCACCATCTCGGCGTTTTCGCGGCGGATGCGTTGAAGCGTTTCATCCACTTCGGCGTCCGTCACTTGCATCGTTTGGGGCGTCAGGTGCAATTCGCGATAATCGCCAAGCGTGACGACCGGGCGCGTGGGCACCGTGAATTTCAAAATGAGCGGGTCTTTTTGCGTAATGTCGAGTTTGCCGGTATCGTACGGCTCGACCTTTTCATCTTCGAGCACTTGCTTGTACAGCGTTTGCGCAAGTTCATCAATCGCCTCATCGCGCAGTAAATCCTTGCCGACAATGCGTTCGACTTTATCGTACGGCGCTTTGCCGGGACGAAAACCGGGAATGGGGCGAACGCGCGACACACGCGACGCGGCAGAGCGCATCGCGCGTTGAATTTGTTCTTCGTCCACCTCGACGGTGATGACGGCACTGCAATCGGCGTTACGTTCAGTAGTTACTTTCACTGCATACTTCCTTGAGATGTATTTTGGAAATCCAAATGGGGACGGAGAGACTCGAACTCTCACGGGTTTGAGCCCACATGGTCCTAAGCCATGCTCGTCTGCCAGTTTCGACACGCCCCCAGAAGGCGTGCGCCATTTTACCAGAATTAAAGGGTTTTGGCAAAAGGCAAAAACAAAAATCCGTTCACGCCTTGACACGCGAACGGATTTCCTGGTTTTTCGTTTTTATCCGCGCACAACACGCATCTTTGCAAAATTGATTTTTGCCTGCGTGTTACTCGCGGGATGCGTGGATCTTGCTTTATCGCCCCACAAACTCGCCGAGCGAATAATCCGCGCCGGAATTTTCGAACAGCAATGCTTTGAACCGCGCGACCAGATCACGCGGCGCACGTTTGCCGATGCGCGCGACAAGCGCGTTGTCCGGATACCAAGCAATGTTTGGCTCGTCGGTGTCGAAAAACTCAAAGCCAAATTTGCTAAACAACCGATTCAGCCCCTCACGATATTCGCGCACGTTCACGCCGCTCTCTTCAAAATCCCAACACCAACGATACCCGGTCGCGAGCACAATCGCCTCCGCGTACGCGTCGCCGGCAAAGGTTGCCGACAAGACCGCCCCGCCAATCCCGGCGTGTCGCCAGTTGCGACTGACTTCGATGCCGCCCAACTCGTACAGACCTTTGATGTGATCGCGTCCCCAACGCACGTCCGCATCCGGCAAACCAATCGTCACATAACCCAAGACTTGTTTACCATCGTGCGCAATCGTCACACAACCACCCGGGGTTGCGGCAATTTTTTTGAGCGCATCCAGTTGCAGGTCGGGACGATTGTGCCAGAAAAATCCCAGTCCCTCATCAATGCCCAGTTGTTCGAGCAATTCAACCGAGCACGCGGACACAACCGTCAGCATACCGCGCGAGGTTTCGAGTTGTTGCGTATGCGATTCGTGCGCTTTGCGCGAAAAGAACGGAAATGAAAAATTCATTTTACAAATAATTGTTTTGTTTGGCGTAGCGTTCCAATTCTTCCTGAAACTGCGGCGCGGCAATCGCGATGAGCGCCTTGACGCGTTCGCGCACCGACTTGCCGTACAACGACGCGACGCCGTACTCGGTCACGACATAATGCACATCACCGCGTGAGGTCACGACACCCGACCCCGGTTTGAGTTGCGAAACGACGCGCGAGAGCTTGCCCTCTTTTGCCGTTGCCGGTAGAGCAATGATCGGCTTGCCGCCACGCGAACGCGATGCGCCGCGCACAAAATCCAACTGCCCGCCAATGCCGCTGTACATCGCGGGCCCAATCGAGTCGGCACACACTTGTCCGGTCAAATCCACTTCAATCGCCGAGTTGATCGAAATCATGTTGTCGTTCTGCGCAATGATGAACGGATCGTTCACGTAATCGGTGGGATGCAATTCGATCATCGCATTGTCGTGCGCAAAACTGTACAGCCGTTGCGAGCCGAACAAAAAGCCGGACACAATTTTACCAGGATGCAAAGTTTTCTTGTCGTTGGTAATCACGCCACGCTCAACCAGGTCGATCACTCCGTCGGAAAATAATTCCGTGTGCACACCCAGGTCGCGCTTGTCGCCGAGTTGCGCGAGTACCGCGTCCGGGATCGAGCCGATCCCCAGTTGCATCGTCGCGCCATCGGGAATCAACTCGACGATATTTTTTCCAATCAACCGATGCACGTCGGTTGTGCCGCCTTGAATCGCTTCAGGCAGAGGATAATCCACCTCGACCACATAATTCAATTTGCTTATGTGAATGAATGAATCACCCAGCACACGCGGCATGTGCCGATTCACTTCGGCGATCACAATTTTCGCGGCTTGCGCGGCGGGCTTGGTGCAACCGACCTCGACGCCAAACGAACAAAAGCCATGTTCATCCGGCGGCGAGACCATAATCAACGCGACATCAATCGGCAGAGTGCCATCGCGAAACAGGTTTGGAATTTCCGAAAGAAAGATCGGCATAAAATCGGCGCGACCTTCTTGCACCGCTTTGCGCGCATTCTCACCGATGAACAACGCGCGATGCCGAAAATTCTCGGCATACTCGGGCTTGAGATGCGGCGCGCCGCCAAACGTCAGCACGTGCACCATTTCGACGTTGCGCAATTCACTCGCGCGCGCGACGAGCGCATCGAGCAAACGATGCGGCACGCCGGAACCCCCGCCCAAATAAACCCGCTGATTCGATTGAATAACCTGGACCGCCTGTTGCGCGGTGATGGATTTCGTTCGATACATTATGATCCACTTTCCAAAACACGAATGAGATAATTGAGCAAATCCGTTTCGGTGACAATGCCGACGAGACGTTCGCCTTCAACCACCGGCAAGCCGCCAATTTTCCGGTCGCGCATCACGCGCGCGGCATCTGCAATTCGTGTTTGCGCCGTAATCGTAATCGGCTCAGCACTCATGCACGCGCGCACGGTAATTTTATCGAGCAGGAATTCGTTGTACCACCGCTCTTGCATCACAAACGGCGAATTCGTCGCGCGACGCAAATCACGGTCGCTGATAATGCCAACGAGTTTGCCGGACTGGACAACCGGCAAGCGCCGGCAATTCCGTTCGCGCATCCGGTCAATCGCGACGCGCAACGGTTCATCGTGCGAGATGGTCGTGGGGTCGCACGTCATCACTTGTTCGACGGTGGGATTTTGCGACATGGTGCCTCCTTAAATCGTCCCTTCCACATCCACCCCAATCGCTTGCGCGACCTGGGCATTCACCAATTTGCCCTGCCACACATTTACCCCGCGCGCGAGTGCCTCACTCGCTTGCACGGCGCCCGGCACACCCCGCGCGCCAATGTCGAGCAGGAATGGCACCGACACGTTGACAATCGCGTGGCTCGCCGTGCGCGCCACCCGCGCGAGCACGTTCGGGACGCAGTAATGAATCACACCTTCGGCGACAAAAGTCGGGTCGCGATGTGTCGTCGGGCGGCTGGTTTCAATACACCCGCCCTGGTCAATCGAAAAATCAATCGCGACGGAACGTGGACGCATCCGCTTGATGAGTTCACGCGTCACGACTATCGGCGCGCGTTGCCCCGGCATCAAGACTGCGCCAACCAACACATCCGCAAATTCGATGACACGGCGCAGATTGTACGCCGTCGCCGCAAGCGTCGTCACTTGTCCGCAAAATGTTTCATCCAATTTTTGCAGTTTGCTGAAATCGCGATCAAGCACCGTGACCTGCGCGCCCAGACCCAGGAATGCGCGCGCGGCATTCATCCCAATCACACCGGCACCCAGGATGATGACCGCCGCCGGCGGCACACCGGGGACGCCACTCAACAAAATGCCACGTCCGCCGCGCGTACTCGAAAGTGCTTCGCTCGCAATGATCGGCGCGAGGCGTCCGGCAATTTCGGACGAGGGTAACAGAACCGGCAATGAGCCATCGGCATTTTGAATCATCTCGTACGCAATCGCGGTGATCGAAGCGTTCCGCAACGCATCGAGCAAATCGCGCGAAGCGACGGCAAGGTGCGTGAATGACAAGATCGTTTGACCGGGACGCAAAATCTGGTATTCGTGCGAGGTCAGGCGGGTAACCTTGGCGACAACATCTGCGCGCCCGTACACCTCTTCCGCCGAATAAACAACCGTCGCGCCGACCGTGCGATAATTTTCTTCGGTAAAGCCGGCGCCGGCGCCCGCACCGCGCTCGACATAGACGATATGCCCTTCTTCAATCAGGGCATGCGCGCCGGCGGGCGTCAAACCAACTCGATTTTCCAGTTCGCGGATTTCGCGTGGTACCCCAAAATTCATTGTTCGCCTCGCTCTCTCACGGATCAACAAAATGGTTCACTGATTTGCATCAAGTATATCACAATCTCGCCGCGCATAAAAAACGAGGGATTTGGCAATCCCTCGTGGATGTTGAAACGTGATGCGTTATTTCTTGTCTGATTCGCGCAAGTACTTGTCCATTGCAATCGCGGCTTTGCGCCCCGCGACCATCGCCGTCACCACCAGGTCGGCGCCGGTCACCGCATCGCCGCCGGCGTACACCCCGGGTTTGCTTGTGGCGCCGGTTTCCTTGTCGGCGAGGAAACAGCCCCATTTGTCCACCTTAAGACCGGGCGTCGTTTTCTCGATGAGCCGATCCTGGTTGTAACCGAGCGCGCAAATCACATTGTCCGCGTCCACAATAAAATTAGACCCGGCTTGTTCGATGGGACGCCGACGACCGGACGCGTCCGGTTCACCCAGCGTCATGCGAATCAATTCCATCTGACGCACATGACCGGATTCGTCGCCGATGAAACGCACAGGCGCAACCAAGAATTCAAACTTGATGCCTTCTTCATTCGCATTCGTGCGTTCTTCCGCTTTACCGGGCATTTCCTTTTCGGTGCGGCGATAATAATCCGTCACCGTGCCATCGGTCAGACCTGATTGAATTTGCAAACGGCGCGCCGTGCGCACACAATCCATTGCGGTGTCACCGCCACCCAAGATCGCAATGTGCTTGCCGGCTTCGGGGCGTGTCTGCATCCCTTCAGGCAGATATTCCGACGGCAAGTTGCCGCGCACAAGATACTCGGTCGCCATATAAATGCCCTTGAGGTCTTCGCCGGGCAAATTTAATTTAGTGGGTGTCCACGCGCCGGTGCCGAGAAAGACAGCCTGATATCCCTCGTTCATCAAATCGTCAATCGTTTTGTCTTTACCGATGGTGGTGTTGCATTTGAACTCGATGCCGAGTTCTTCCAAAAATTTTACCTTGTCGGCGATGACTTGCTTGGCGAGTTTGAAACTGGGAATGCCATACACCATCACGCCGCCAGGCATCGGCAAAATTTCAAAGACCGTGACAGCATGTCCGCGCTTGATGAGTTCTTCGGCAACCGCAAGACCGGCGGGACCCGAACCGACGACGGCAACGCGTTTGCCGGTCGACGGCGCGAGTTGCGGCTTGGGAATGCCGCGCGTGCGGCGTTCAAAATCAGTGACAAAGTATTCGAGCTTGCCCAGAAAAACCGGGTAATCACGTTTGCCAACCACGCACGAACCCTGGCACAATTTTTCTTGCGGGCACACGCGACCACAAATTTCGGGGAGGTTGCTTGTTTCGCGGTACACTTCGGCGGCTTCGAGAAATTCACCGCGCGAAATGTGCCACATCGCACGCGGGATGTCGTTGTGCAGAGGACAACCGATCGAACAGCCGGAGGCATCCGGGCATTGCACACAACGCGAGGCTTCGAGCTTGGCGGTCTCTTCGTTGAAACCCAGATACACTTCGTCAAAATTATTAACACGCACATCCGGCTTTTGTTTGGGCACGGTTTGGCGCGGAATCTTTAAACGTTCTTTGCGATTAATATCTACATCGCCACTGCGATCAGGTTGTTTAGCCATATCCCTCTTGCCTCCACATCAAGAAAAAACGAGCGTCTTCACTCGATGAGATTCTTAGGCGAACGCCGGGCGGAGTTCGCCTTCATTGACTAACAAGCGAAAAATATCAGACTCGGTGATAATACCCACCAAGCGGTCGCCATCCATCACCGGCAAGCCGCCGATTTTATGTTCCAACATCAAACGTGCCGCCGCCTCGACAGAAAAATCCGGTGCAACCGTCAGCGGGTCGCGCGTCATGATCTGTTCGACGGTCAAACGCGCAATCAAATAGTTGAGTTCGTAAATGCTCAACGCGCACGAATGCGCGGGCGATGCTTCGCGCACATCGTCCTGAGTGACAATGCCCACCAATCGTCCATCTTCGATCACGGGTAAACGCCGAACAGCGCACTCTTTCATCAAGCGGTGCGCTTCGGGTAAAGTTGTATGTGGATCAATCGTGACCGGGTCGGGCGACATCCAATCACGCACAAGGTATCTTCGCATTGCCATTTTGCCACCCTCCAAAAAATACAGCGAGGGAATACGATGAATGTTCGCCTAGTTATATTTTTTGCAAGTCCAAACCCTGTTTGCTAGCGGTCAAAATGCGGTCAAAAGATATAGACATTGCGGCTAGGCTGTAGTAGAATCGAATTCAAATGATACAAGCCAAGCTCAGACCTCTCAACACAGCGGATTCTAACGGGACGCCAGTTCAAATGGCGCGACTGATCAGTTCGACCAAATCATTCGCGCAAGCCAAAACACTCGTCGTCGCGTTAGGCATCCTCGTTTATTTGGTCGCCGTGCCCATCCAGCATCCGCAGGACTATATATTTCTCGGCATCGCCTTGGTAGACTTGGTGCTGGTGGTTCCGTACTATTTTGCCGCGCGCCACGGGCTACGCGGTGTAATTATCGCCACGCACCTCAGTATCACCATTAGTGCGTTGAGCATCACCGCTGCGTTGTTTGCGACTGAGCACTTGATTGGACCCGGTGTGCTGATTTATTTTTTCCTGTTTCCGCTTGGCGTGCTCGCCGTGCCCCGTTCGCAAACTGTGTTGAGCACGGCTGGCATCAACACGCTGGCATACTTGATTTTACTCATCGCTCAATGGAGCGCATGGACAAAACCGCTCGACACGACCAAGTACTCGCTCACGATTTATTTGATGCTCCCGCCCCTCATTATTGCATCATTCTGGTTTGCCGCACTTGTGTTCCATCGTCTGCTCGATCAAGCGCAATCCGAGCGACACCAACGCTGGCTCGAACTCGATCAGGCGCAACGCCGCGCCGAACAAGAATCCATCTGGCACACCGTCGGCAAAGCCATCACCGCCAAGCAAGACCTAGACGAAGTGTTGAATGACGTGCTAGAATTGATTGACGAAAAAGTGGGGGTGGAGACCGGCGCGATTTTACTGACCGACGACGCCACCAACGAATTGTATTTTGGCAAAATGCTCCGCCATCACCAACCATACCTGGTCACGCGACGCGTAAAATCCGATGAAGGCATCGCCGGCTGGGTCATCGCCCATCGCCAATCGCAACTGGTCAACGACACCAAGTTGGACGCGCGCTGGAGCGCCATCGCCGATCAAGCCAACGGCTTTGTCACGCGTTCGGTACTCGCCGTGCCTATTATCGCGCAAGACCAGGTCATCGGCATCATCGAATTGCTGAACGAACAACCCAACGCGTTTAACGAAACACATTTGCGTCTACTCGAATTGATCGCCGCGCCGGTCGCCATCAGCATTCAGAATGCACGCCTGCACCATCAAATCCGGCTCCAACTCGGCGATGTGACCGACCTGCTTAAAAAAGTGACGCGCGCAAAAAACGAATGGGAACAAACCGTAGATGCGATGGGCGCCGGCATCGTACTCTTGGACACCAATCATCGCATTGTGCGCACTAATCGCACGCTTGCCGGCTGGCTTCACGCTGAGCCAAATAGTTTGGTCGGTCAATGTTTACCCCATTTGATTTTCGATTGCACGGAATCGGGTGAGGCGTGCGAAACATGCCAAGCCAATCCGTTTAACGATGCGCGCAACGAAACAGAATTGGATTCGGCTCGGCTCGGCAAAACCATTCACCTGAGCACATACGCATGGCGCGATAGCGACGAGACGATCATTGGCAGTGTGAACGTGCTTCAAGATGTGACCACGCAAAAAGCACTCCAAGCCCAGCTCGTCCAATCCGAAAAACTTGCCGGCATCGGACGCATGGCGGCATCACTCGCGCACGAAATCAACAATCCCTTGCAAGCGATCCAGGGCTGTCTCGATTTGGCGCAGGTCAATCCGACCGATGCGCTCAAACAAGAACGCTACCTGACCATGGCAAAAGGCGAAGTAGACCGGCTCGCCACGATGGTACAACGCATTCTCGATTTTTATCGTCCCGCCAAAGGCACGCGCGAGCCAACCGATGTGCGCCAACTGCTTGACGAAGTACTCGCACTGTCCGCCAAGCGTTTGCAACACAGCAAGATGACGGTACGCACCGAGTGGGCAAACGACCTGCCGCTCGTGAACGCCGCCGCCAATCAACTCAAACAAGTTTTCTTGAATTTGTTGCTGAACGCCGCCGATGCCATGCCCGATGGCGGCGAGATGGTCATCAACGCGCGCCTCGATGAATCCGAACCGAAATGGGTCCTACTGGATTTCACCGACACCGGCCACGGCATTCCCGCGCAAGACCTGGACAAGATTTTTGAACCGTTTTACACGACCAAGACACGCGGCACGGGGTTGGGCTTGGGCGTCAGCCACAATATCATCACCAGTCACGGCGGACGCTTGACCGTTGCCAGCGCACCCGGCAAAGGAAGCACGTTCACCATTTGGTTACCAACATGATAAATCCCAGTCCTGAAAAAAAATCTGCGCGTGCCGAAAAAATTCTCGTCGTGGATGATGAACACACCATCCGCACCGTGATTCAAGACGCGCTGGAAAACCAGGGTTTCCAGGTTCATTGCGCCGGCGATTCTGAACTCGCCGGGCGCATTTGCCAAGAGCATGAATTCGACCTGGCTCTACTCGATATTAAAATGCCGGGTCCGGTAGACGGCATTGGCTTGCTCACACAAATCCACGCGCGTCATCCGCAAACGATTGTGATTATGATGACCGGTTATGCTACGCTCGACTCGGCAATCACGGCGCTCCGTCAAGGCGCGTACGATTACCTGACCAAGCCGACCAGCATGGCACAGATTGTCGAGAGCGTCGAACGCGGTTTGGCAAAACGACGCGACACCTTGCGCCGGCAACAACTCATCGCCAGTCTCGAAAACACGTTGCGCCAATTGCACCTCGAAAATCAAAACGATGCCACGCCGCCCGCAACGAGCAACTCGCGTTTCGTGCAAACACAACGACTGACAATTGACCGACAAAAACGCATCGTCGCGATTGGCAACCGCCCCGTCGAGTTGACGCCCACCGAATTTGACCTGCTCGATTTTCTCGCCTCGCACGCCGACCGCGTGGTGACCGCGCACGAATTGGTGCAAGCCGCGCAAGGGTACGACCTTGCCGAACCGGACGCGCGCCCGATTGTGCGCGTCCATTTGCAACGACTGCGCCAAAAACTAGGTGACGACCCGCAAAACCCGCACATCATCTTGAACGTGCGCGGCAAAGGTTATCGTTTCGTCGGCTAACCAAAACATCACGCGCCATCTTGAAAACAAGCATGGCGCGTGATGTTTTTTTCGATTCGATAAATTCAAAATTTTATGCCGATTCGCTGATTGCCAAATTGACCATCTCGTCCATCGTCAATTTTGAACCACTCTGCCACGCCGCGTCGAATGTTGGCGCATCAAGTTGCGTGCGCGTGGATTGAATCGTCGCCTCAAACCGTTCGCGTTCGCGCGTGTCAATTTTTCCTTCTTGCATGGTCAGCAACGCCTGAATGCCGCCCGCCAACGTCGCCGCGCGCGCGTACTGATGCAACCCCACCGCTGTCTCCGCCGCGCCAATCAAACAGTTGGTGATCGTAAGTTTATCGCCTAGCTCGCGCAAGCCGATCAAACTTTGGGCAAAAAATTGTTGCGCTTGCACAAATTCGTGCAAGCCAGCCGCCACGTCGCCCAGGTTGCCAAGCGCAATCGCAATGCCGCGTTTGTCGTTGAGGTCGCGCCGCAAACGCAACCCTTCTTCGTGTAATTTGCGCGCCGCCGGAAAATCGCCAAGTGCCAACGTCGCGTTGCCGAGGTTGTTGAGCAAGACGGCGATGCCGCGCTTGTCGCCAATCTCGCGCATGATTTTGAGACTCTCTTCGTGGAACGTGCGCGCGGCATCGTAATCGGCTTGCGAGTGTGCCAGGTTACCCAGGTTGGTCAAGGTTGCCGCCACACTCCATTTCGCGCCCAGCGCGCGATGAATCGCCAAGACCTGATCATACAGTTCACGCGCGCGCGCATAATCGCCCTGTTGTTGCGCGAGGTTACCCAGGTTGCTGAGCGCCGTCGCCACCGCGCGTTGATCACCCGACGCGCGACTCGCGAGCAAACTCTCTTCCAAATAATTACGCGACTCGGCATACCCGCCCTGAAACTCGGCGATCACACCCAGGTTACGCAACGCCGTGGCGATGCGACGTTGATCGTTTAGTTGCCGCGCTAAATTCAAGCTCGTTTGCAAATGGGTGCGCGCCGACGCCCAATCGCTTTGCACACGCGCAATCATTCCCAAAATGATCAAGGCGTCCCCAATCCCAGCCGCATCATCCAGGTCGCGCATCGTTTGCAAAGCGGCGTTCACCAACTCGTTCGCCGCCCCCAAGTCGCTTTGCTTGAGCGCGAGACCCGCCGCGTTGACTTGCGCCCATCCCATCGCCACACAAAATTCGTGCGCGGCAGATTGCGCACAGGTCGCCCGGCTTGCGTCGAGCACGCGCCGAAAAGCTTCGCGCGCTTCGGCGTGATAACCGCGCACATCCCAAAACTCATTCAGGGCATTGCACAAACGCAACGCCTTGAATGTTTCGTTGTGCTCGAGCGCAAAACGCAACGCGACGCGCAGGTTCGCGTGCTCGCGTTCGAGTTGATGTAAAAATTCAACCTGGCTCGCGCCAATCAATTCCGGCGCAATCGTTTCGGCAAGCGTGACAAAATAATCCAGGTGACGTTGGCGAGTGCTTTGTTCTTCGCCCGACTGTTCCAACTTTTCGCGCGCGTAATGTTTGATCGTATCGAGAAAACCGTACCGCGTTTCACCGGCCGGCAAGCGTTCGGGAATCAGCAACGATTTTGTAACGAGGCGCGTCATCAAATCGAGCGCTTGCGATTTTTCCAGCGGCGCGAACACACACACGCCCTCGACAACCTGGAGCGTGCGCCCGCCGCTAAAGACCGCGAGCCGGCGCAGTAACACACGCTCCTCGTCCGAGAGCAAATCGTAACTCCAGTCTACGAGCGCGCGTAGAGTTTGTTGGCGTGGCAAAGCGGTGCGACTGCCGTGCGTCAACAAGTTAAAACGGTCATCGAGCCGCGCGGCAATTTCTTGCGCGGACAATAAATTGATGCGCGCCGCCGCAAGTTCAATCGCGAGCGGAATACCATCCAGTCGCCGGCAAATTTGCATGACCGCGTGCAGATTGTCCTCGGTCAACGCAAAGCTAGCATTCACGGCGCGCGCGCGTTCGACGAACAGCCGCACGCTTTCGTACGTCATAATCAATTGCTCGCGCGTCGGCAGTTCGACCGGCACAGAAAGCGTCGGCACATTCCACACACTTTCGCCCGGAATATTGAGCGGCTCGCGACTCGTCGCTAGAATTTTAAGGTTGGGACATTCACGCAAAATCGCTTCGGCAAGTTCCGCACACGCGGCGACAAGGTGCTCGCAATTGTCGAGCATCAACAACATTTGTTTGCCCCGCAGAGAGGCGGCGAGTGTTTCGGTCATCGTTTGCTTGGGTCGCTCGCTGATGCCCAACGCCTTGCCAATCGCGTGCGGCACCAGCGCGGGATTCGTCACGTTCGCCAATTCGACCCACCACAAACCATCGCGGAGTGTGCCCATCAAATCCATGGCGACCTGGATCGAGAGACGCGTCTTGCCGGTGCCGCCTGCGCCGGTCAATGTGAGCAAACGCGAACCCAGGAGCAATGCCTTGACCTGCGCGAGTTCGGTTTTGCGTCCGACAAAACTCGTGAGTGGAATCGGCAGGTTGGTGATGCGCGCGGCGTCAGACGTGGCGAGCGTGGGCGTTTGCTTGATCCAGTGATACAAGCCCTGCGTTTCCGGCGACGGTTCGACCGCCAGTTCATCGTGCAACGCATTCGCGCACGTTTCGTACTGTTCGAGCGCGGCGGCGCGATTGCCGCGCGCCATTTGGCAAAACATCAAATGCTGATGTGCCGCTTCGTTCGCCGGGTCGGTCGCCAAAATTTGGCGCGCCAATTCGATGGCGCGGTCGTACTCGCTCTGCGAGCGTTTTTGTTGCGTCAATTGCAACAACGTTTCGAGATACAACGCGCGCAAATGTTCGCGCTCGGCAAGCACCCAGTCATCGTACACTTCGGCAAGTAAATCGCCTTGATACAATTCGATGGCGTGTTCCGGCATGCTGGTGCGGGTTTGCAAAAAATCGCGCACGTCCACGCGCAGAGGAAACGCCGAGTTGATTTGCACATGGTCGCGGTCAGCAATCAGCGCGTCTTCGCCGAGCGTTTTGCGAATGACAGCGAGGTTTGTGCGAAGCGAAGTGCGCGCTTGCTCGTCAGGCACATCGCCCCAAAACAGCGCGGCGAGATGCTCCCGTGCATGCTCGGTCGGATGCAAAACGAGATACGCGAGCAGAGTTTCGACTTTGCGCCGCGGCAGGCGAATGGGTTGCACATCCGCGCCGCGTGTTTGCAGGCGAAACGCGCCAAAGAGAAACAGATCAAATTGGGACGGGCTGGGTTTTGCGCGTGGCATAAAAAATCTAGGTCAAGTATATGATGCAGTGAATCGAGTGTCAAATACATGAAAAAAGAGTTGACAAGGATTTTTGCTTTTGTTAGAATGCCATTACGTTCAATCAGGAGTCAGTTTGATTTATTTCACTCGAGTCCAGTTCGCGCGCGAAGCAACCCTGCTTCGCATTTTTGTTTGCAGATCATTTTAAGGAGGCATCATGTTAAATTCGATTTCATTCATCGGCGGGGGCGTGATGGGCGAAGCAATCATCCAGGGCTTGCTCGCCAAGAAATTCGTCGCGCCGGAAAATGTGACGGTGAGCGAGCCGCGCGACAAACGGCGTGTGGATTTAAAAGCGAATTATGGCATTCAAACGACCGCCGACAATCGCGCGGCGGCACGCGTTGGCTCAGTTGTCGTGTTGTGCATCAAGCCCCAAGTGCTCACCAAAGTTTTGCCGGAACTCAGGGACACTCTGCGCGAAGACCAACTGCTCATCTCGATTCTCGCCGGCGGGCGCATCGCCACACTCGCAGGCGCGACCGGACACAATGCCGTCGTGCGCGCGATGCCGAACACGCCCGCACAAATCGGCGCGGGCATGACCGTGTGGACGGCGACCGCGCAGGTCAGCGACGCGCAACGTGAGCAAGCGCGCGCAGTCTTTCAAGCGCTTGGTAAAGAGATGTACGTAGACGAAGAAAAGTTCCTTGACATGGCAACGGCGGTCAGCGGCACCGGACCGACGTACACGTTCCTCGTGCTCGAAGCGTTGATTGACGCGGCGGTACACCTCGGTTTCTCACGCGACCAGGCGCACGACCTTGTGATCGAAACGATGCGCGGCTCAATCGCATTCGCAGACAAGACCGGCAAGCATCCCGCCGAATTGCGGAACATGGTCACCTCGCCCGGCGGCACATCAGCAGAAGCGATTTATCAAATGGAAAAAGGTTCGCTCCGCACCGTGCTCTCGAAAGCCGTGTGGGCGGCGTACAAAAAATCGGTCATTCTCGGCGAGACGGTCGGCAAGGGCGAGCCGCACAAACCGGTGGACGCATAAAGCCGGGCATGGCTCGTTTAATCGCGCTGGGCACGATTGCCGCGCTGTTTTTCAGTAGCACGTTCGTCTTGAACCGCGCGATGAGTTTGGAGGGCGGACACTGGGTCTGGACCGCGAGTTTGCGTTTTGCGTACATGCTAATTTTTCTCGGCGCACTACTCGCCGCGACCCAGGGTTGGCGCGCGCTCGTTCAGGTACTCCATGTTTTCCGGCAGAACTGGAAATTTTGGCTTGTCGCCGGGAGCATCGGCTTTGGAATTTTCTACTCGCTGATTACGTTCAGCGTGTCGTACGCGCCGGGGTGGATCATCGCCGCGACGTGGCAGACGACGATTCTCGCCACGCCGATTGTGCTTCACCGGTTCGGCAAACAAGTGCCACACAAGGGCATGATTTTTACCGCGCTCATTTTTGTTGGCGTGCTGTTGGTCAATCTGGAACACGCCAACTCGGCATCGTGGCAAGACGTGCTCGCGAGTTTTTTGCCGGTGCTTGTCGCCGCATTCGCCTACCCCATCGGCAATCAACTCGTTTGGGAAGCGACCCAGAACGGACACGCGCGCATTCCCCGCATCACGCATCCGGTTTTGGAAAACAGTTTTGCGCGCGTTCTGCTCCTGACCCTGGGTTCGATTCCGTTTTGGATCACGCTGATTGCGCTCACAGCGCCACCACCGCCCTCGACCGGACAGTTGATCAACACCGCACTCGTCGCCTTATGCTCCGGCGTCGTGGCAACGAGCATCTTTTTATCGGCACGGCAACACTGTCAACATCCGTACGAAATCGCCGCGGTGGATGCGACCCAATCGCTCGAAGTGATTTTTTCACTCATCGGCGAAATTATTTTTCTGCAAGGATTGTTCCCAGGTCTGCTCGGTTTCGGTGGAATTGTGTTGACGATTGTCGGTCTCATCGCGTACATGGCGGGCGACACACCCAAGCCAACACCCACGCACCTCGCTGGATAAAAACGAATGTTTGACCAAGACCTGATCGGCTTGATGCTGTTGCTCAATCGCCTGACGCAAGTC
>CAZPIR010000011.1:0-2849 GCA_964586085.1 uncultured Anaerolineaceae bacterium
CTGAACCGGCAAGGTTTGATTGATAGCGCCGTCATCAGCACCGTCATGGTGATGGGCGGTTTTTTGATAGCAAGAATTGTTGGCTTGACGCTGGACGGTCTTCCGAATCCAAAATTAGGAGTCTCGCTGGTCATTGAGCTTATTTTTGCCATCTGGGGTCTCGTCATCCTGGGGCGTTCAACTAAAAGTTCAAGGGAGAACTTGTGACGAAAACTATTCTTGAAACATTGTTACCCGCGCAAGCTGACAACACGATTCGTGGATCGAAAATCCCGTTCTACTTTTTTATATTGCTCGCCATCATTGGCACGGTGAGAAGTTGCGTCCACATCTTTTCGCCCGATGGCGGCGCAGGCAGTATCGCCGGAATGGACCTGACCGTGAGCGGCGCAAACGAAGTGATTTTTGCTTTTGCGTTGTGGGGTGCTGAACAGTTGATTTACGTGCTGGTACAATGGATCGTTATCTTGCGCTATCGTTCGCTTGTGCCGTTGATGTGGGGTGTGCAATTTTTGGAAACCCTGGGGCGAATGTTGATCGGACAACTCAAGCCAATCACCTTTTCGCATACGCCACCTGGCGCATACCAGAATTACATCTACCTCGTCTTGGCATTGCTAATGCTGGCGCTGGCGATGTGGAGTGGGCGCAAAGCTACGGAAGCAAGCCAAGGATAAGCAGAGAGATCTCCCTGAATTTACTGTGAGCGCATCGATTTGATTTAGGTATCGCGCTTGTAGTGTTGGTCGGTGGTTTTGTTGGTCGCGCAATCCGCCGGGCTTGCTTTTGAGCGATGGCAAAGTTTGATCACGCTGTTTTGCATCAATTCGCGCAGCGGGGGACAGACATTCCAGCGACATAGAGAATGCGCCGCGCGAATAAATCGGCGAGCACATATCCGCCAAAGACCCAGCTATACAAATCCATTCCGTCCAGGTCGCGCGCGATGCTCGGCATTCAAGTTGCGATCAAGGTTTGCATCAACTCGGACGTGCTCATTCCAATCAGAATCGCACTCAAGCCAATCCATTTTTGTTTCACGCGCGCAATCCTTTGCGCACAACAGCCAAGGATGATTCCAGCTGTTCGCGCAAGGCGCGTCCTTCGCTGTGAGACCACATCGCAAGCACAGTAAAGTATGTGCCCGCCAGCACCACCGCGACATCCTGCGTATTGAGCTTTTTGTTAAACTCGCCGTTCTTTTGTCCAACGACAACAAGCTGGGTGAGCAATTCCACAAATTTACCTTTGTTGGAAGCGTCGTCCATCGAAATCGCCAGGTTCGATCTGCTCATTTATTGAGTGATCCCCTTATTCGCTTTGCGCCAATCGGCGGAAGCCGTCCGTACACTTTTCAAAACTTTGGCGAGAGGTCTACCCTTGTCCATAGATTGGAACGGGGAGACCGGTTAAACTCGAAGATAGTGGTAGAAAACCTGGGTGATTTGCAAAACACCGATGCAGAGGAATGAGCGATAAAACTTTCTTGGCGGGTTGATCTAGTTTCTAATGGATTCCCTATTGCTTTCTAAATTAAGTTGTGGTAACTTGATCTGTGTTCGATTTCGCGAACCATTCTGTGTGGTATGCTCAGACAGTTCAACCTGTAGAATTCTGGCTATGGTAAATTCTTGGTTTGTCACTTTCAAACCTAATCGTCAAGCACGAGTTCGCTTGTTTTGTTTTCCATATGCCGGCAGTGGCGTTGCGATATTTCGGCAATGGGTTGAGCTCTTACCTTCGTATGTTGAATTGTGCGCCGTGCAATTGCCTGGTCGCGAGAGCCGCTTGCGCGAACCGCTCTATACGCAGTTAGACCGACTAGTTGAAGCTTGTACCGAACAGTTGCTACCTCAGCTTGATTTGCCCCACGCTTTTTTCGGGCATAGTATGGGGGCGTTGATCGCGTTTGAAACGGCGAGGCAATTACGTCGCCTGGGCGCCCCAATGCCGGTGCATTTATTTGTTTCTGGGCGACGTGCTCCACAATTGCCGGATCCCTTGCCAGCCCTTTCCGGGTTACCTACTCCCAGTTTTCTAAACGAACTGCGTTTGCGCTATCAAGGTGTGCCGGATGTGCTTGTACAAGATACCGAATTGATGCAATTATTTTTGCCTATCATCAAAGCAGACCTGCAGATGGTTGAAACATATACTTGTACCGACGAACCGCCTTTGAGTATGCCGTTGTCGTGTTATGGCGGATTGCAAGATCACACACATAGTCAAGCGGATTTGGATGCCTGGCATCTTCAAACTCAGAATACTTTTCGAAGCGAACGATTTGAGGGCGGACATTTTTATTTCCAGCAAAATCGGTTGCTATTGCCACGCGTGATCGGGATGGAATTATCAGTTGGATCTCTCGGATGAACAACCTGGTCCAATGGGAACCAACTCCCGCTAAACTATTTCTGGCGCCGGACAGTGTGCATATCTGGCGCGCGCGGCTTGATCAACCGACGCCTATCTTTGAACAGTTACAAAGTTCTCTTTCGAGCGACGAACAAGCCCGCGCCGCTAAATTCGTTTTTGATCGAGACCGCCAACACTTTGTCGTCGGACGCGGCATCTTACGAAACATTCTCGGAGCATATCTGGGTGTTTCGCCTGATGCTGTGCAATTTGTATATGGGCACACGGGCAAACCCTTGCTCGCTTCGTCGCTAGCCCAATCAACGCTTCAGTTCAATCTATCTCACTCGCATGGGCTTGCCGTGTATGCGATTACGCATAGCAAAGAAATTGGAATTGATGTAGAATATCTCAGACCCATCGCGGAGCGTGACCATATTGTGGCACAAAATTTTTCTCCGCAAGAACGCGCGGTTTTTACAACGCTACCCGCC